>NZ_JBHWCL010000068.1:0-46354 GCF_042735125.1 Kitasatospora sp. NPDC059599
GCCCTGGGCCTACGGCTGGGGGCTCGGGGACCCGCCGGTGGCCCCAGGGGCGGGCGTGCCGCCCGGGGTCGGCGCCGGGCCGGCGCCGCGGGCCGCATCGGCCGCCTTCAGCGCGTCGCCGAGCGCCTTCTGGGCATTGCCGTAGGCCACCCAGTCGCCGTTCTTGAACGCGGTCTGGCTGTCGTTGTAGGCCTTGGCCGCGTCCGTCAGCGCCTTCTGCAGCTCCGGCGAGATCGTCCCGCCCGGGGCCGGCGCGGTGGGCGTCGGGGTGGGCGTCGTCCCCGGGGAGGTCGGGGACGTCGGCGACGTCGGCGAGGTCGGCGACGTCGGGACCGACCCGCTGCCCGGCGAGGAGGGCGCGACCGGCGTGGCCGGCGGGGCCTGCCCGGCGAACAGCTTCTTCAGCGCGGCCTCCAGGGTGTCCTCGAACGCCACGTTGTCGTCCCCGTAGACCGCCAGCACCTTCTGCAGCGTCGGGTACTTGGCGCCGCGACCGCGCACGTACACCGGCTCGACGTTGAGCAGTCCGCCGCCGACCGGCAGGGTCAGCAGGTTGCCGTACTCCAGCTCGGTGTCACCGCCGGTCTTCAGTGCGTAGATCTGCGAGGCCACCTCCTGGCGGGAGTTGAACTTCGACTGCACCAGGCCCGGGCCGGGTGCGCCGGACTCGCCCGTCATCTTCAGGACGCGGATCTTGCCGTAGTCGTCTCCCGGGTCCGCGTTGACGGCCATGAACGCCGCCAGGTTCGGGCGGCCGTTGGGCACGAAGGTGCTGGTCAGCGAGAAGCTCGCGTTGGCGGCGTCCGGCGTCCGCACCGTCACGTAGTACGGCGGCTGGACCTGCTTGGTGTCGCTGGTCGGGTCCACCGGGACCTGCCAGATGTCACTGCCGTTGAAGAAGGAGTTGGAGTCGGTCACGTGGTACTGGCCGAGGAGGTCGCGCTGCACCTTGAACATGTCCTGCGGGTAGCGCAGGTGCGGCAGCAGCGACTGCGGGATGTCCGCCTTGGGCTCGACGGTGCCCGGGAAGGCCTTCATCCAGGTCTTCAGGACCGGGTCCTTCTCGTCCCACTGGTAGAGCTTCACCTCGCCGGTGTAGGCGTCCACCGTGGCCTTGACCGAGTTGCGGATGTAGTTGACCTGGTTGGCGACGGTCAGCAGCTCACCGCGCTGGTTGGTCAGCGAGTCCTTGGTGGCGGTGCCCAGCGTCGTCTTCGAGGAGAACGGGAAGCCGTCCGAGGTCGTGTAGCCGTCCACCACCCACACCACGTGGCCGTCCTGCACCACCGGGTACGGGTCGGCGTCGATCGACAGCCACGGGGCGACCTTCTCCACCCGCTCCTTCGGCGTCCGGTTGTAGATCACCTTGGCGCCGTCGGTGATCGCCCCCGCGTACAGGATCTGCGGCTCGGCGAAGCGCACCGCGTACGCGGCCCGGGTGACCGGGTTGTCCAGCGAGACACCGCTGTCACCGCCGTACGTGTACTCCACGTTCTGGCCGGTCTTGGTGTCGGTGTAGTCGATCTCCTTGTTCGAGCCGCCGACGATCGAGTACGTCGTCGTCTTCTCGCCGTAGTAGATCCGCTGCTGGTAGTCGCCGAGCGCTCCGGTGGCCGGCAGGCCGGACTCGGTGAACACCGGGCCGCCCTTGTCGTCGACCTGGTTGCCCTTGGCGACCCCGGCGCCGTAGCCGTGGGTGTACTTGAAGTGGTCGTTGATCCAGTTGCGCTGGACGCCGTTGAGGTCCAGCTCGCGCAGGCCGATCACGGTGTCCTGCTTGGTCGCGCCGCTGCCGTAGCGGTCCACGTCCAGCGTGCTCGGGAAGGCGTAGTAGTTGCGCTGCTGCTCCAGCGACTGGAACGTCTGCGACACGATGTTCGGGTCCAGCAGCCGCACGTCGGCGATGGTCTGCGCGTCCGGCTTGAGCGCGTCACCGTTGGTCGACCCCTGCGGGCTGTACGGCGTGGTCTGCGCGTCGGCGATCCCGTACGCCTGCCGCGTCGCGTCGATGTTCTTCTGGATGTACGGCGTCTCCTTGGCCTGCTCGTTCGGCTTGACCTGGAACTGCTGCACGATCGCCGGGTACAGGCCGCCGATCAGCACCGCCGACAGCACCATCAGGCCGAGTCCGATCAGGGCCGGCGCCCAGGTGCGGCGGATCGGGGTGAGGAAGAACAGCACCGCGCAGATGATCGCGACGAAGAACAGGATGGTCTTGGCCGGCAGGAACGCGTTGGCGTCCACGTAGCGCAGGCCCGTCCAGCCCGAGACGCCCTTGTACGCACCGGTCTTGACCGCCAGCGCGTACCGGTCCAGCCAGTAGGCGACGGCCTTCAGCAGCACGAACACGCCCAGCAGCACCGCCAGGTGCCCCTGCGCGCCCGCGCTGGCCCGCCGGCCCGGGCCCTGCAGCCGCAGTCCCCCGTAGAGGTAGTGCACCAGCGCCGCGGTCAGCAGCGAGACGATCACCGCACTGAACGCGAAGCCCAGCACGAACTCGTAGAACGGCAGGTCGAACGCGTAGAAGGAGACGTCCATCCCGAACTGGGCGTCCTTCTCCCCGAAGGACGTCGAGTTGGTCCACATCAGCCAGGTCCGCCACTGGCCGGACGCGGCGGCGCCCGCCACCAGGCCGATCACCAGCGAGACGCCGATCAGCGCCCAGCGCTTGAACGGCGCCAGGCCGGCCCGGTAGCGGTCCAGGCTCTGCTGCTCCACCGACATCGCCGACAGCGGCGGCCGCAGCCGGTGCGCCAGCCAGATGTTGAAGCCGACGGTGGCCGCCATCAGCAGGCCGAAGACCGCGAACAGCCCGATCTTGGTCCACAACTGGGTGGTGAACACCGAGGAGTAGTGGACCGACCTGAACCACAGCCAGTCCGTCCAGAAGCCCGCGAACATGACGAACAGCAGGAACAGCACCGCGAGCACGCCCAGGGTCAGCAGGGCCACCCGCGCCCGCCGCGAGGGCGGGCCCACCCTTCGCCGGAAACCCGGCCCTGAGCGTTCCGGCATCTGGAATACCACGGTGGCACCTCAGCTGTGTCGTCTGGATAGGTCGGTCGTCAGAGCAACTAAACCAGGCTTCGGCCGAGTTCCCACCGTTAGCAGACGGTTACGACCACGCCCCGCCCCCGGCCGTCCGGCCCGCCCGTCCGGCGAGCACGCCCCGCCCGGCGTGTGAGGATTGAGGCATGTCCGACGCGCCTGATCTGAACAACTCCCCCGACGACGTCTCCAAGCTCCCGGCCGCCTCCCCGCTGACCCGGGCCGCCCTGGAGATCGACGAGTACGCCTCGACCCTCGGCTGGGACCTCCCGGCCCGGCTGTTCGCCCTGGTGGACAGCGCCGCCCTGCGCAAGGCCGATCCCAGGATCGCCAAGCAGCTCGGCCTGGCCGACAGCGACGAGCCCGGCCTGACCCCGGTCGAGCAGGACGAGCTGCCGGCCGGCATGGAGCTCGACAAGTTCCTCGGCACCATCGCCTGGCCCGACGCGGTGGCCGGCTGCGCCCTGGTCGTCGAGCGCCTGATGCTGCCCCCGGGCGCCGAGCAGTCCCGCCCGCGGGGTGCCAGCGACGCCCAGCTCGCCGAGTGGGTGGCCAACCACCCCAAGCGCGAGGAGGTGCGGATCACCGCCGCGGTGCTGCGCGACGGCCGGAAGGAGATCGCCCTGCGGCTGCGGTCCAAGGACGTCGCCCGCGAGGTGCTGACCGGCCCTGACCTGGTGCCCGGCCTGACCGAGGCGCTGCTCGCGACCTTCTCGTAGGCGGGCCCGCGCGGGCCCCGGCCCGCGGGCTACTTGGCGCAGGACGGCAGCGCGGAGGTCTGCCCGGAGCGGATCTGCTCCAGCGACTTCAGCGCTCCGTCCAGCGTGTCCGTCTTGATCAGGTTCAGCCCGGACGGGATGTTCTTGGTGGCCTCGGCGCAGTTCGAGGACGGGGTGAAGAAGTACTCGGCCCCGGCGTCCCGGGCGGCGATCAGCTTCATCGATATCCCGCCGATCGGGCCGACCTTGCCGTCGTCGTCGATGGTGCCGGTGCCCGCGACGAACTTCCCGCCGGTGAGGTCGCCGCCGGGGGTGAGCTTGTCGATGATGCCGAGCGAGAACATCAGGCCGGCGCTGGGGCCGCCGACGTCCTGCAGGCCGATGTCGATCTGGAACGGGTAGGTGTGCCGGATCCCGGTGCCGATGCCGACCACCGCGAGTTCGGCGCGCTCGGCCGGGGCCTTCGGGTCGAGGTCCTTCGCCCGGACGGTCGGGACCGGCACGTCCGTCCTGGCGCCCGGGTCGGCGGCGCCGTTGCCGGCCGCGTCCTTGACCCTCGGGACGACGGTGAAGACCACCGGCTCGCCGGGCTTGTGCCGGGTGACCGCCGCGACCACCTGGTCGACCGTGGTCACCGGGGCGCCGTCGACGGCGACGATCTGGTCGCCCGCGTGCAGCTTGCCCTCGGCCGGCGCTCCGGCGGTGACCGACTTGACGATCAGCTCGCTGCCGACCGGGACGCCCAGCTGCTTGAGCGCCGCGGTGCGGGCGCTGTCCTCGGAGGAGGCGAACTCCTCGGCGTTCTGCTTCTTGGCGTCCGCGTCCGACTGCCCCTTGGGGTAGACGTTGTCGTGCGGGACCACCAGCACGTCGTCGCGCAGCCAGCCGACCACCGCGTTGACCAGGCTGGGCTCGTACTTGGCGCCGGTGACCTGGACGGTCGTCATGTTGAGGTGCCCGGTCGTCGGGTACGAGTCGCGCCCGGAGATGCTGATCACCGGCTTGCCGCCCTGGTTGCCGAGCGTGTTGTACGTCGGCCCCGGGCTCATCTCCGTGTACGGCACCTTCATCAGCACCGAGACGCAGAGCAGCGCTATGAGCAGCAGGGTGGCAGCGAGCATCGTCGCGGAGCGGCGTGGCATGCCTCGACAGTACGGGACGCGGGTGACGCGTCGCCCGGCGGGCTACCGGCCGGATCCCTCGCCGGGGGCCGCCGCGCCGGCGGTGGTGCGTTCCATCGCGGCCATGAAGCGCTGGTGCTCGGCGAGCGAGGCCGGGTCCCCGGTGGCCCGCGGGGCCCGTTGGGCCCAGCCCGCCCAGAGGGCCGCGACCAGGGCGGCGACAACCGGAATGATCAGCCAGGCGAGCGCACCCATGTCAGTACTCCCAGCTCGTCGTGTCTATGAGCAGATTAACCACTCCGGCGGACAACGCGGCCGGCGCCGTCCGGGTTACGGAACGGCCGATCGGCTCACTTCCAGGGAGTATTCGGGGCAGCGCCGCGAACCCGTTCGAGTGAGACCCCGGCGCGCCTGACCCGACAGACGTGCGGGACGTGCGGGCGGTTGCAGGGTGCGAAGGCCGGTCGTCAGCAGCCGCCGGCGCCGACCCACTCCTCCTCGCCGTCGGCGAAGACCTGGTGCTTCCAGATCGGCACCTCGTGCTTGAGGTCGTCGATCAGCCGGCGGGCGGCCGCGAAGGCCTCGCCGCGGTGGGCGCAGGAGACGGCGACGATCACGGCCTTGTCCGTGATCGACAGCCGGCCGATCCGGTGGACCGCCGCCAGCGCCCGGACCGGGAAGTCCGCGACGACCTTCTCGGCGATCCGGCGCATCTCCGCCTCGGCGGTGGGGTGGCAGCTGTACTCCAGCGCGGCGACCGACTTGCCGCCGTCGTGGTCACGGACCGTCCCGACGAAGACGGTGGTGCCGCCGGCCGCGTCGTCGCCGACCGCCTCGTACACCTCGTCCAGCGAGAGCGGGGTGTCGCGCACGGCAAGCAGGCGGATGGGGTCGTGGTTCTCTGACATGACCCCATGATTCCCCATCCGGCCCGGCCGGAGGCAAGTGCCTTCCGCATCACGATGTGGAAATTTCGCATCGTGAGAAACGGCGCCGGTCGGCCGACCGGTACCGCCTCAGAACCGGCGCCGCTTGCGGGCCCGGCGCACCAGCGCCGCCGTACCGACCAGCGCCACCGTCGCCCCGGCCGCGCCCAGGCTGGTCGCGGCTTCCTTCCCGCCCAGCCGGCGCCCGGCCACCGCGTGCTTGCCGGACACCTGGGTCAGCAGCTCGGCCAGCACCTGCTCGTTGGTGTGCACCGGACGCCAGCCCGCCTCGTGCAGCCGGCTGCCCGACACCACCCACGGGTACATCGTGTACGCCAGGTCCCCGGCCGGCGCCGGGGTCAGGCCCAGCCGGTGCAGCCGCGCCGCCGTCCCGAGCGCCAGCGCGGCCGGCAACTCCATCCGCCGGATCCCCGACAGCCGCTCCACGTCCTCCTGCTCCAGCCAGCCGTCGCAGCCGACCGTCACCTCGCCCTCGACCAGGCCCAGCGCCGCGTACTCCAGCGCCGCCGCCAGGTCGTCCACGTGACAGAACTGCCAGCACGGGCGGGAGCCGGCCACCACCAGCAGCCGGGGCGCCTCGAAGTGCCGGGTCAGCACGGTGTCCACGCCGGGGCCCACCACCACGGCCGGACGCAGGACCGTCACCTGCAGCCCGGGGTGGGCGCGCGGCGCGCGGCGGGCCAGCCGCTCGATCTCCAGCAGGTCCCCGACCAGCGAGGCCTCCTCGGTCGCCCGCAGCTCGGAGTCCTCGGCCAGCGGCACCTCGTTGTCGGCCAGCGCGCCGTAGACCATCGCCGAGGTGCACAGCACCACCCGGTGCACGCCGGCGGCCGCGGCCGCGGTCAGCACCGTCTGGGCGCCGCGCACGTTGTAGGCGCTGCGGGCGCGCGGGTCGGACTCCATGCCGAAGTCCATCGCCAGGTGCACCACCACGTCGACCCCGGCCAGCCGCTCGGCCACCGCCGGGTCCCGCACGTCCAGCACCCGCCACTGCACACCGGGGGCCTCCCCGCGCCGGTCATCGACCGCCAGGACCCGGCGTACGTGGGGGGAGGAGACCAGTCGCGTCGCGACCCGCTCCCCCAGGACACCCGCGGCACCCGTCACCGCCACGGTCAGCGGCCGTCCGCCGTAGGCTGGAGGCGGCGACGCCGTGGTGTCCGACGCGTCCTCTCCTCCGGTCAGCCCAGAGCGAACGTCCGAGGGCGGGGAACTCACCGGCCATCCTCCACGGTTAGCTTATGTGCGTACGGACGTGTGTCACGTACGTCCATCCTGCCCGAGGCGAAGGCCCGGCGGTGCACCCGGCGCGGGCCTGCCGCGCGGGAGCCGTCCCCGAGTTCCCCGCTCCGCCACCGCCCCGGGCGCAGACTTCCCCGCCACACCCGCATGACGGCCGACCGGATCGAGGACCCCGTGAGCGACCTTCCCTTCGGATTCGGCGTTCCGCCCGAGGAGCCCGAGGACGGCAAGGCCAAGCCCGACGACGCGCAGAAGAAGAAGGACCAGGACCCCGCCTCCGGCGACCCGCACCCCTTCGGCTTCGGGGGCGGCAACCCCTTCGGTGCGATGTTCGGCATGCCCGGCGCCCCGGGCGGCCCCGGCGGCGCCGGTGCCGACAACCCCTTCGCCGCGATGTTCGGCGGCATGAACCCCGGCGACCTCGGCGCCGCCTTCCAGCAGCTCGGGCAGATGCTCTCGTTCGAGGGCGGCCCGGTGAACTGGGACCTCGCGCAGAACATCGCCCGCCAGAGCGTCGTCGCCGAGCCCGCCGAGGGCAAGAGCAAGGACCGCTCGGTCAGCGCCGCCGAGCGCTCCGCCGTGGCCGAGGCCGTCCGCCTGGCCGACCTGTGGCTCGACGGCGTCACCGAGTTCCCCTCCGGCGCCGGCACCGCCGTCGCCTGGAGCCGCGCCGAGTGGATCGAGGCCACCCTCCCGGTCTGGAAGGACCTGGTCGACCCGGTCGCCGAGCGCGTCGGCAACGCCATGGGCGGGATCCTGCCCGAGGAGATGCAGGCCATGGCCGGCCCGCTGATGGGCATGATGCGCTCCATGGGCGGCGCCATGTTCGGCACCCAGATCGGCCAGGCGCTCGGCGCCCTCGCCGCCGAGGTGGTCGGCTCCGCCGACGTCGGCCTGCCGCTCGCCCCGGCCGGCAAGGCCGCGCTGCTGCCGCAGAACGTCGCCGAGTTCGGCGAGGGCCTGAGCGTGCCCGCCGACGAGGTCCGCCTCTACCTCGCCCTGCGCGAGGCCGCCCACCAGCGGCTCTTCGCCCACGTGCCGTGGCTGCGCGCCCACCTGCTGGGCGCCGTCGAGGCCTACGCGCGCGGCATCAAGGTCGACACCTCCCGCATGGAGGAGCTCGTCGGCCGGCTCGACCCGAGCAACCCGGAGGCGCTCCAGGAGGCGCTGGCCGGCGGTCTGCTCCAGCCCGAGGACACCCCCGAGCAGAAGGCCGCGCTCGCCCGCCTGGAGACCGCGCTCGCGCTGGTCGAGGGCTGGGTCGACGCCGTCGTGCACGCCGCCGCCGAACCGCACCTGCCGCAGGCCGGCGCGCTGCGCGAGACCGTCCGCCGCCGCCGCGCGGCCGGCGGGCCCGCCGAGCAGACCTTCGCCACCCTGGTCGGCCTGGAGCTCCGCCCGCGCCGCCTGCGCGACGCCTCCCGGCTGTGGGCGCTGCTCGCCGACGCCCGCGGCGTCGAGGGCCGCGACGCACTCTGGGGACACCCGGACATGCTGCCCACGGCCGCCGACCTCGACGACCCGGACGCCTTCGTGCACCGGGGCGGCGGGGACGACCTGGAGGGCGGGATCGACTTCGACGCGCTCGACAAGCTGCTCGGCGAGGCCGCGGCCGGCAAGCCCGACCTCACCAAGGGCGACTCCGGCGAGGACGGCCCCGGCAAGGGCGGCGACGGGCCGAAGGCCGACGGCACCGACGGGAAGGGCGAGCCCACCGCATGACGGACACCGACGCGTCCGCGTCCACCCTGCACGCGGACGCCGTCCGCACGCTGTCCGGGTGGCGCCCGGCCGACGAGGACCAGGAACGGCTGCGGCTCGACTACCTGGAGCACCTGGCCGAGCAGCCCGGGGGCATGTTCCGCTCCTGCCTGCCCGCGCACATCACCGCGAGCGCGGCGGTCGTCGACCCGGTGGCCGGGCGGGTGCTGCTCACCCTGCACCCCAAGGTCGGCATGTGGCTGCAGATGGGCGGGCACTGCGAGCCCGGCGACCGCGACCTCGCCTCGGCCGCGCTGCGCGAGGCCGTCGAGGAGTCCGGCATCCCCGACCTGGTCCTGCTGGAGGCGGACGGCGTCCCGGTCCCGGCCAAGCTGGACCGCCACCAGGTCCGCTGCACCGGCAAGGACCGGCCGGAGAACACCCACCTGGACGTCCAGTACATCGCGGTGGCCCCGGCCGGTGCGCAGGCGCTGATCAGCGAGGAGTCGCTGGACCTGCGCTGGTTCGACTACGAGCGGCTGCCGGAGCTCACCGACCACTCGGTGCGCGACCTGGTGGCCCGGGCGCGGCAGCTGACCGGCTGAGGTGTGACACGAGAAGGGGGCGCGGGCCGTATCGGTCCGCGCCCCCTTCTCGTCGTCCTCCGGTCGGCCCCGCCACCGCTCCGTCCGCCCCTGGCGGGCCGTCCCTTCCGAGCCGTCCGCTCGGGCCGCGGCCGGTTCGGCCGCCGCGGGCCTCAGCCGCAGGACGCGGCCGGGTCCGGGCGCTGGTCGGAGTGCCGGGCCCCTGGGATGTGCGGCAGACGGGCCGCCGAGACCACGCCCTCCAGGTAGCCACGGGCCCGCTCGGTACGGGGGTAGGCCTCCAACAGGGCCCAGAACGCCGGACCGTGGTCCGGCACCAGCAGGTGCGCCAGCTCGTGCAGCAGCACGTAGTCCAGCACGTACTCCGGCATGCCCTGGAGGCGGTGCGAGAGGCGGATCGTGCCCTCGCTCGGGGTGCAGGAGCCCCAGCGCGAGTTCTGGTTGGTGACCCAGCGGACCTGGCTGGGATGGGCGCGACCGCCTAGGAAAGCGGCCGACAGTTCGCGGGCCCGGGTCATCAGGGCCTCGTCCCCGGGGATCCGCCGGGACTCCTGGGCGGCGAGCTTCTCCAGCATCTGCGCGACCCAGCGCTGTTCCTCGGCGTGCGACATCCGGGCCGGGATCAGCACGACGGTGCGGTCGCCCTCGCGGTAGGCGGAGACCGTACGACTGCGGCGGGCGCTGCGGCGGACCTCGACCCGGCTGCGGTCGTGCGCCTCCGGGGAGACCGCCCCGACGGGCGGGTGCTGCGACGGCGCCGGCCTCGACTGCTGCTCGGAGTGCTTCTGGTCCGGGCGCCCGCGCGTGTTCGGCGTCGCGATCTGCGACCCGGACGCTGCACGGGCACGCCGACGCGACGCCGGTGGATGGGAGTCCCGCTCGGCTGCCATGCCACACGACGTTACCCGGTGGCACGGACAGAAGTCCGCTGCCATGGCCGGAATCTTTCATGGAGTGATCGGGAACGAAAAGTCGACGGCGGGTGTCCGGAAACCGACGCCGGAGAGGATGGCCAGTTATCCACAGGGTGCGCGAACCGCTCCTCCGATCATGTGTACGGGCCTGTGGACAACGGTCGGCGGGCCGTCGGTCCGGTGGGGCATGCTGCGGTCGACCGTCCGGAAACGATCGGAAGGGAGATCGCCGTGCGCCTCGCACTGAAGCCCGCCCTGTCCCGCAGCTGGCGGGACTCCGAGACCCTGCAGTTCGGCACCGTCACCCGGCACGCGGGGATGCTCGGCAACGCCGACCCGGCCCTGTGCGAGTTCCTCGGGCTGCTCGACGGCACCCGCGACCGACCCGAGCTGGTGGAGGCCGGCGAGCGGATCGGGCTCGGCCGCGAGCCGGCCGACACCCTGCTGACCGAACTCGCGGAGACCGGGCTGCTGGACGACGCGGAGGCCACCGACCGGGCCCTGGCCCGCTTCCCCCAGCCGCAGCGCGAACTGCTCGGGCCCGACCTGGCCTCGCTCTCCCTGGTCCACTCCGGCCCGGGCGCCGCCCCCGCCGTCCTGGCCCGCCGGGCCGATGCCCGGATCGAGGTGCGCGGCGCGGGCCGGGTCGGTGCCGCCGTGGCCGCGGTGCTCGCCGCCGGCGGAGCGGGCACGGTCACCGTCGCGGACGGCGGCCGGGTGAGGCCGGGCGACTGCTCCCCGGCGGGGCTGCCGCCCGGGGACGTCGGCCGGCTGCGCTCGACGGCAGCGCGGGAAGCCGTGCGGCGCGCCGCGGGCCGCCCGACGACCCCGGCGGCGGCACCGCGCCGCCGGCCCGGCGACCCGCCACCGGACTTCGTGGTCCTCGCGCCCCGGGACGGCAGCGCCGCCTTCGCGGGCGGGACGTACGAGGCCCGGCTGCTGCTCCGGGCCGGGGTGCCGCACCTGTACGTGGGCGTGGTGGAGGAGTTCGGCGTCGTCGGGCCGCTGGTGGTCCCGGGGATGTCGGCGTGCGGGCACTGCCTGGTGCTGCGGCGGGAGGACGAGGACGCGGCCTGGCCGCGGGTCCTGACCCAGCTGGCGCACGGAGGCCCCGGACGCGCCCGCACGCCGGCCTGCGACACGGCCCTGGCGACGGCGGTCGCCGGGCTGGCCGCACTGCACGTCCAGGTGTACCTGGACGGCGGCCGGCCGCCGAGCGTGGACGGGTGGTGCGAGGTGTCGGCGGGCGACGGGACGGCGCGGCGGCTGCGACTGCGGGGACACCCGGACTGCGGGTGCCTGTGGCAGCCGTTGCCGCCGGGGTGAGGCGGCGCCGGGGAACGCCGAAGGCCGGCGCCCCGGGGCGCCGGCCTTCCCGGTGGTCCTCACCGCGGCCCTCACCGGCCCAACGGGGGCCGGACCGGACCTCAGGCGGCGATAGCGGCCTCCCCCGCCTCCGCCTCGGTGCCCGCCGGCGCCTTCCGGTCCCGCATCACCAGGGTGGCCACCAGCGCCGCCGCCAGCACGCCGATCGCGCTGACCGTGAAGGTCGTCGCCATCGCTCCGGTGAAGGCCTCCCGCGCGGTCCGGACGAGTCCGGCGTCCCCGTGGGCGATCGCCAGCGCCCCGGCGATCGAGTGCTTCGCCTGCTCCGGCGTCCCGGCCGGCATCCCGCTCGCGAAGCCGCTCGACAGCAGCGAGCCCAGGATGGCGATGCCGAGCGCGGTGCCCGCCTGCTGGATGGTGTCGTTCAGCGCCGAGCCGACGCCCGCCTGCTCCGGCGGGATCGTCCCCATCAGCGCGCCCACCGCCGCCGGCATGGCCAGGCCCGCCCCGAGGCCGAGCAGCCCGAGCGCGACCGCCGGGACGGCGAATCCGGTGTCGGCCGAGACGGTGGTCAGCAGGGCGAACGAGGCGGACATGACGAGCATCCCCGTGAGGATCAGCGCCCGGTTGCCGGTCTTCGCCGCGAACTTGGCGCCGGCCCCGTTGCCGACCAGCGCCGCGACGGCCAGCGGCAGGAACGCCAGGCCCGCCTTGATCGGCGAGTACCCGAGCACGAACTGCAGGTACTGGGTGAGCACGAGCAGCAGCCCGCCGTTGCCGATCTGCACCAGGGTCAGCGAGAGCGAGCCCCCGCTGAAGTTGCGGGCCTTGAAGAGGAACAGCGGCACCATCGGCGCGACGGTGACGTTCTCCCAGACCACGAACCCGACCAGCGCGACCACCGCGACGGCGAGGGTGACCAGCGCGCGGCCGGTGAACGCGCCGTGCTGCGGGATCTCGATGATCCACCAGATCAGGGCGGTCATGCCGACGGCCGACAGCACCGCACCGAGCGGGTCGGGCTTCTGCCACGGCCCCTTGGACTCCGGCATCAGCAGCAGGCCCGCCAGGATCGCCAGCACCACCACGGGGACGTTGATGAAGAAGATCGAGTGCCACGAGAAGTGGTCGATCAGCACGCCGCCCAGCACCGGGCTGCCGACCAGCCCCAGCATCGCCACCGAACCCCAGGCGGCCATCGCCTTGTTGCGCTCCTCCTCGTCGAAGACCGTGATGAGGATCGACAGCGTCGAGGGCATGATCAGCGCCCCGCCGACGCCCATCGCGATCCGGGCCGCGATGACCTCGCCGGGATCGGCGCAGAAGACCGCCGCGAGCGACGCCGCCCCGAAGAGCAGCAACCCGATGATCATGACCTTCCGGCGGCCGAAGCGGTCACCGAGGCTGCCCGAGGTCAGCAGCAGGCCGGCGAAGACCAGGACGTAGGAGTCGAGGATCCACTGGGTGTCCTGGGCGCTCGCGCCGAGGTCGGCGGTCATCGAGGGCACCGCGACGGTCAGGGCCATGCTGTCGACCACCAGCACGAGCGAGCTCAGGCAGAGCACGACCAGGATCCACCAGCGGTGCGGGTTGCGGCCCCCGGTGCCGCCGGCCCCCGTGTCGCTGTTCCCGGTGTCGCTCCCCGCGGTCACGTCGTCGGCTGACATCGGCCACTCCTCCCCATTGGCGCACACCGTTCCCCCGGTGCGCACTGCGTTCCTTCGATGCGAACACTGTACGCACAGCGGAACGGTGTGCGCAACAACCGACTCCTGTACGCTCAATGCGAACGGTGTACGCAGCGCGTAGGAAGAGGAGCCGCCATGGCCGCCCGAACGAACCCGATCCCGTCCGTGTGGGCCCGACGGCAGAGCGAGCCCGACCAGCCGGCTCTCAGCCGGACCGCGATCGTCCGCGAGGCGATCGTCGTCCTGGACACCGAGGGCATAGAAGCCCTGAGCATGCGCAAGCTCGCCGCCCGCCTGAACGCGGGCGCCACCTCCCTCTACCGGCACGTGGCCACCAAGGACGAGCTGATGGAGCTCGCCGTGGACGAGGTCTTCGGCGAGATGGCCCTGCCGCCCGCCGACAGCCCCGACTGGCGCGCCGCGGCCACCGAGGCCGCCGAGGCCTTCCGCGCGACGGCCCTGCGCCACCCCTGGCTCTCCTCCGTGCTGGGCCAGGCCGGCCTCGCCTACCTCGGCCCCAATCTGGCGTCCTACGGCGAGCGGCTGACCGCGTTCTTCACCGCCGTCGGATTCCCCGAGCCCGTCCGGGCGATCGACACGCTCATCTCCTACGTCGTCGGGATGAGCACCACCGAGGCGGCCTGGCTCACCACCGTCGCCCGCTCCGGGGAGAGCGAGGCCGACTTCATCGCCCGCCTGATGCCCGCCGCCCGGCAGGCCAGCGCCGACTACGCCCACCTCGCCGACGCCTACGCGGCCGCCGCCGCGAGCCCCGACCCGGTCGAGGTCCGCAACAGCAAGTTCGGCTACGGCCTGGAGGTCGTCCTGGACGGCCTCGCCCTGCGCCTGCCCCGCTGACCCCGGCCGACCGGACCAAGACGCCCAAGTCCCCGCAAAGGGGACGTCGTTCCCCGCCCCGCCCTGCGGAATTCCGCCGGGCCCGGGGCGGGGAGCGGGCACAATGGCGTAGTGATGGTCGGCCGTCCGGTGTCGGGGGGCCAGGGATTGGAGGCCCGGGTGAGCGATCTTCCGCGCAAGGCAGTGACCCGCACGGCACGGCTCGCCGCCCTGCCGCTGGGAATAGCCGGTCGCGCCACGCTCGGCCTGGGCAGGCGGATCGGCGGCCGCTCCGCCGAGGTGGTCACCGCCGAGCTCCAACAGGCCACCGCGGACCAGCTGTTCAAGGTCCTCGGCGAACTCAAGGGCGGGGCGATGAAGTTCGGGCAGGTGCTGTCCGTCTTCGAGGCCGCGCTGCCCGAGGAGGTCGCCGGTCCGTACCGGGCGGCGCTCACCAAGCTGCAGGACGCCGCTCCCCCGATGCCCGCCGCCACGGTGCACACCGCCCTCGCCCAGCGGCTCGGGGAGGACTGGCGCGAGCTGTTCCTGGAGTTCGACGACCGCCCCGCGGCCGCGGCCTCGATCGGGCAGGTGCACCGGGCGGTCTGGCACGACGGCCGCCGGGTCGCGGTCAAGGTGCAGTACCCGGGCGCGGGCGACGCGCTGCTCGCGGACCTGTCGCAGCTGAGCCGGGTGGCCTGGCTGCTGGGCCCGCTGATCCCCGGGCTGGACATCAAGCCGCTGATCGCCGAGCTGCGCGAGCGGGTCTCGGAGGAGCTCGACTACGAGCTGGAGTCGCAGGCCCAGCGCCGGCACGCCGAGGAGTTCGCGGGCGACCCGGACATCGCGGTGCCGGGCGTGGTGGCGCAGGCCGACCAGGTGCTGGTCACCGAGTGGATGGACGGCACCCCGCTGGCCGAGGTGATCGCGCGCGGCACCCAGGAGGAGCGCGACCGCGCCGGGCAGCTGCTGGCCCGGTTCCTGTTCGCCGGCCCGTCCCGGACCGGCCTGCTGCACGCGGACCCGCACCCGGGCAACTTCCGGCTGCTGAAGGACGACGGCCCGGTGTCCGGCTGGCGGCTGGGCGTCCTGGACTTCGGCACCGTGGACCGGCTTCCGGGCGGCCTGCCCGCGCCGATCGGGGCTTCGCTGCGGATGGCACTGGCCGGGGACGCGGCGGGCGTGCTGCAGATGCTGCGCGAGGAGGGCTTCGTGAAGCCCTCGATCCAGCTGGATCCGGACGCGGTGCTGGACTACCTGCTGCCGATCATCGAGCCGGCCGCGGTGGAGAGCTTCCACTTCACCCGGGCCTGGATGCGCTCCCAGGCGGCCCGGATCGCCGACCCGCGCTCGCCCGCCTACAACCTGGGCAAGCAGCTCAACCTGCCGCCCGCGTACCTGCTGATCCACCGGGTGACGCTGAGCACCATCGGCGTGCTGTGCCAGCTGGGCGCCAAGGCGCCGTTCCGCGCGGAGATGCTGGACTGGCTCCCCGAGTTCGCCGACCGGACGCGGCCGTCGCACCGGCCCGGGCACCCCGCGGAGCCCGGGCGGTCGGAGCAGCCGAAGGCCCGCAATGGCACCGGCTCCGCCCGCCTCACGAAGGGCTGACGGCGCCGGGCACCGGCGGAGGCCACCGCCACCGGGCCCCGACGGCCGCAGGCCGCTCCCCCTGGACGGGGAGCGGCCTGCGGCACGACGGGGGTCGGACGGAAGGGGCCCGACGGGCCCACGGGTCCTACATCAGCGCCACGGCGAGCGCCTTGCGCGCCCGCAGCGAGGCCCGCTCGGCCCGCTGCCGGAGCCTGCGGGCCCGGATGACCCGGCTGACGAGCCGTTGGTTCTCGGCCTCGTGGAGCCTGTCTTGCATATGGGCACGGGCCAGGGATTCGTGGAGGAGTTGCATTTCGAGGATCCTGTTCTGGGTCTGGAGTTCTGCGGCCTGCTCGGCGCGGGCGGTGGGATCGACGACGGCGGGGGTCATGTGGTGGTCCTGCTCGTGGTGCGTGCTCGGGAATGGGGTTCGGGCTGCGGCATCGGCCTTGGCGGCGGCGATCCGCACGGAACGGCGGAGGGCGCTGTCCAGCGGGGGCTGCTCTCCCCGGCGGACGACCCTGGCCTGGTCGGCGGGGTTCACGCCATGACCTCGGTCTTGCGCGGACGGCCACGGGGACGCTTGCGGGCCACGACGACGCCCTGGACGAACAGCTCGCCGCCCCAGACGCCCCACGGCTCGCGCCGCTCCAGGGCGCCGGCCAGGCAGGACTCCTTCACCGGGCAGGTGCCGCAGAGGGACTTCGCGTACTCGACGTCGGCCGGCGTCTCGGCGAAGAAGACCTCGGGGTCGAACGCGCGGCAGGGGATGGGGAGACCGAGCGCTTCGGCCTGCTCGATCGAGCTGATCTGCATGGAAAGAACCTCCGGGGGGTCGGCCTGGTCGGCCTTGGTGATCTGGCTTGTCGGCGGTACGGACGGGGTGGGCGGCGTGATGACCGTGGACACTGTGGCGTCTTCCTCGTCTTCTCAGTGGTTCCGGCCCAGGTGACTGGTGGTGCTGGGCCGGAGGCCCCGGAGGGCCTGGGTGGTCTTGCGTACCGGACAAAACAGAAGGGCCGCGGATCCCGGTGTGACGGGTTCCGCGGCCCTGGAGGTGCCGACCTGAGGCTGACTCAGGTTCGTTCTCTCCAGGGTTCAGGCCCGCGGAAGGCCCACATCCGGACGGCCTTGGCGCCGTTGAAGGCGGCCTTGGCCTGGTTAATCTGCTGCTCGTTCTGCTTCTGGGGGTTTCCGGCACCGATGACCTGCTCATAGCCGCCATGCATGGCGGCGGCTACGGCTGCCTTCGGTGCCTGGGTCGGTCGCTCGTCGCGCAGGGAGCGCGGCGTGCCGAACGACGCCCAGCCACGGGACAGACCGGTCTCGACCGAGGTGCCTTCGACGCTCCTGCTGCCCGTGAGGCACAGATCAGTGTGTCCAAGACCACTGACAACGGGGGCGAAGGAGACACCGGTGGTGTCGAGACCCAGACCGGTTCCACCGAGCTCGGCGAGCGCCCGCAGACGGGCGGCACGCAGGGAGGCAGCGACAACGGTCTGGCCAGTCATTTTGGTGATCATGATGTTTCCCACTGTCTTCGCCTCCTCTCGGCGTCTCGCGGAGCCAGGTCGCCCCGGCTCCGAATGTTCGGATGTCTGTCTCGGTAAAGCTGTGTGGGTGTGGGGGATTCGGCACAGGTGTGACCCCGTGCGATCGCGTCCCCTTGACCGCCCCGGCAGGCTATTGCGCTCCCGGTACGCCGCGCAAACTATTTTTCGCGGTGAGTTCCACGGCGCGCTCCGCAGCCGGTTCGGAAGTCCCCGAGCAGTCCCCTGGACCGCGCCCGCGCCGGCTCACGCCGGATCGACCGGACCGTCGTCCTCGACGCCGTCCGGATCCTCCTCGGGCTCCTCCCCCGCACACAACGAGAGCACGGCGGCCCCGTACTTGTCCAGCTTCATCGCACCGACCCCCGAGATCGAGGCCAGGTCCTGGCGGTTGGCGGGCACGTCCTCGGCGATCGCCATCAGCGTCGCGTCGGTGAACACCACGTAGGCCGGGGCGCCCTGCTTCTTGGCCTGCCGGGCCCGCCACTCGCGCAGCCGCTCGTAGAGCGCCTCGTCCATCGTGGAGGGGCAGCTCTCGCAGCGGCGCAGCTTGCGCTCGACGGCCTCGGTGAGCACCCGGTCGCAGACCCGGCACGTGACCGGTCCGCGGACCCGCCGGGCGGCGGAGCGCTCGCCGTGCTCGACGCCCCCGCGGCCGCCGCGCGCGCCGGTCCGCGCGCCGGGTGCGGAGGAGCCGGGGCGCAGCCCGTCGAGGAAACGGCTGGGCTTGCGGCTCGCGCGCCCGCCCGGGGAGCGGGAGAGCGCCCAGGAGAGCGTGAGGTGCTTGCGGGCGCGGGTGACCCCGACGTAGAGGAGGCGGCGTTCCTCCTCGACCTGCTCGTCGGTCTTCGCGTAGATGATCGGCAGGGTGCCCTCGGTGAGGCCGACGAGGAAGACGGCGTCCCATTCGAGGCCCTTGGCCGCGTGCAGGGAGGCGAGGGTGACGCCCTCGACGGCGGGGGCGTGCTGGGCGGCGGCGCGGGCGTCGAGTTCGGCGACGTAGGCGGCGAGGTCGGTGCCCAGCCCTTCGGCGGCGCGGGTGCGCTCGAACTCCTCGGCGAGGCGGACGAGGGCGGCGAGGGACTCCCAGCGGTCGCGGACCGCGCCCGAGCCGGCCGGCGGCTCGGCGGTGAAGCCGCGGGTGGCGAGGACCGCGCGGACCTGGCCGGCGAGGTCGGGGGCGTCCGCGGTGAGGGGGTCGGAGGCGGCCCGGGCGGCGCCGCGCAGCAGGACGCCGGCGTCGCGGACCTCGGGGCGCTCGAAGAAGCGCTCGGCGCCCTTGAGCTGGTAGGGGACGCCGAGGTCGGCGAGGGCCTGCTCGTAGACCTCGGACTGGCCGTTGGTGCGGAAGAGGACGGCGATCTCGCTGGCGCGCACGCCGGTGGCGATGAGGTCCTTGATCCGGCGGGCGGTGGTCTCGGCCTCGGTGGGTTCGTCCTCGTACTCGGTGTAGACGGGCTCGGGGCCGGCCTCGCGCTGGGAGACGAGTTCGAGGCGGTGGCGGGCGGCCTCGCCGCGGGCCTGGGAGAGCAGTCCGTTCGCGAGGTGGACGACCTGCGGGGTGGAGCGGTAGTCGCGGACGAGCTTGACGACGGTGGCCTCGGGGTGGCGGCCGCGGAAGTTCAGCAGGTAGTCGGGGGTGGCGCCGGTGAAGGAGTAGATGGTCTGGCTGGCGTCGCCGACGACGCAGAGGCTGGCGCCGCCGCCGGGCCCGGTCCACTGGTCGAGCAGGCGCTGCTGGAGCGGGGAGACGTCCTGGTACTCGTCGACGGTGAAGTGCCGGTACTGGGAGCGGACCTGGTCGGCGATGTCCGGCCGGTCCTCCAGGATCGCGGCGGTGAGCAGCAGCACGTCCTCGAAGTCGATGGTGCCGCGGCGGCTCTTGGTCTCCTCGTACACGCGGTAGACCTGGGCGGTCTCGGCCGGGTCGCGGGGGGCCTCGCGGCCGGACTTGGCGACGGCCGCGGGGTAGTCCTCGGGGGCGGTCTGGGTGACCTTGGCCCACTCGATCTCGGCGGTGAGGTCGCGCAGTTCGGTGCGCTGGACGCGCAGGCCGCAGCGGCCGGCGGCCTCGGCGACGAGCTGGACCTTGCGCTCCAGGAGCTGGGGCACGGGGCCGCCGACGGCGCGGGGCCAGAAGTAGTGGAGCTGGCGCAGGGCGGCGGCGTGGAAGGTGCGGGCCTGGACGCCCTCGGCACCGAGCTGGCGCAGCCGGCCGCGCATCTCGCCGGCGGCGCGGGCGGTGAAGGTGACGGCGAGCACCTGCTGGGGGTGGTAGACGCCGCTGCGCACGCCGTAGGCGATGCGGTGGGTGATGGCGCGGGTCTTGCCGGTGCCGGCGCCGGCGAGGACGCAGACGGGGCCGTGCAGGGCGGTGGCGACGGCGCGCTGTTCGGGGTCGAGCCCGGCGAGCACGGCGTCCGGGCCCGTGGCGGCGCCGGGGTCGGCCCAGGGGGAGCCGTGGGAGGCGTCGTGGGGGCTGCCGCTCAAGAGGTCTTCCTGCATGCGTTCCATCCTCTCAGCCCGGTGGGACAACGGGGGCGGGGTTGTCCACAGGCCCGGTGTGATCGCAGGATGATCGCTCCGCAGTGTGGTCGGTGGCGGGCCGGAATGCCCGCCGTCCGGTGGACGTTCCTCCCGGAGACCGAACGCACCCCTCTTCCTAAGGAGCCCCCTCGATGTCCGGCACCGTGACGATGTACAGCACGACCTGGTGTGGTTACTGCAACCGGCTCAAGAGCCAGCTGGACCGTGAAGGCATCGGCTACACCGAGATCAACATCGAGGAGGACCCGGCGTCGGCGTCCTTCGTCGAGTCGGTGAACAACGGCAACCAGACGGTGCCGACGGTGCTGGTGACGCCGGTGGGCGGCGGCGAGCGGGTCGTCATGACCAACCCGAGCCTGCTGCAGGTCAAGAAGGCCCTGGCGGCCTGATCCGGCCGGGCCGCCCGGGCCGGCGCGCGTCACGTCGCGTCGGCCCGGGCGGGGTCGACGGGCGCGGCGGGCGCGGGCAGGCTGGTGCGCGCGCCGAGGTCGCCGACGCCGTAGACGAGCCGGCTGCGGTCGGCCGAGTAGCGGGTCTCGATGACCCGCACGGGCCCGCGGCGGTCGTAGGTGACGCGGGTCTGCACCATGAGCGGCACACCGGGGCCGCCCTGGAACCACTGGGCCTCCTCGGGGCCGGGCATCCGGGCGACGAGGTGGTCGACGGCCCCGACCTCGGTGCGCCCGAGGGTGGCGAGCACGGCCTCGTCCCCGCCCTCGACGGGGTCGGGTTCCATCAGCGGGGTGCCGGCGGCGAGGCCGGCCCGGTAGTGGCTCTCCTCGATGGAGTACGGCTCGCGGTCGAGCAGCCGCAGCTGACGGCGGACCACGATGGCCTCGCCGGGGCGCAGTCCGAGGCGTTCGGCGATGTCGACCCGGGCCCGGACGATCATCATCTCGAAGTCGGTGCTGAGTTCGCGCCCGGCTTCGGCGGCCTCGCCGAGGTAGACGGCGGAGGGCGCGGCCAGGCAGTCGCGCGGCGCGGGGGTCGGGGTCGGGCCGAAGGCGCGGTGGTCCAGGACCGGGTGTTCGCGCAGGTAGGTGCCCTTTCCCTGGAGGCGGACCAGGCGGCCCTCGTTGACCAGGACGTCGACGGCGAGGCGGACGGTGTTGCGGGCGACGCCGTACTGGCGCTCCAGTTCGCTCTCGACCGGCAGGGCGGCGTCGGCGGTGAACTCGCCCTCGGCGATCCGACGGCGGAGGTCGGCGGCGAGGCGCTGGTATTTGGGCGATTGGGCGGTGCCCCGGGGGATTGTCACCCGAGTGAATGTAGCGAGCGCGGTGACGCGGTTTCAGCCGTTTCCGGCAATGTCGTCCGTGCGGGTTGACGACGACCCTCCCGGACCGCGTTCCGGTAGCAGAACTGGCCCGTCCGGATACGAACAGAAGGTGGTGTGGAATTCGGGAAGGGATTGAAAAGAAAAGAGGGGGCGCGCGACATTGGTCGCACGCCCCCTTTCCCCGGAGGCCCCGCCCGGCGGAACCCCCGCACCGAATTACCAGCGCGCCGCCGGGGGCAGCGGCTCGCCGTACCAGAGCTCGACCAGGTGCCGCGCGATCGAGATGCCGGACGGCGGCAGGATCTCGCCCGCCTCCATCCCGGCCTTCAGCTCCTCGCGGGAGAACCAGCGCGCCTCGGCCAGCTCCTCGCCGTCCACGGTGATGTCGGTGCCGCCCGGCACCGCCTTGCCCGCGAAGCCGAGCATCAGGCTGGAGGGGAACGGCCACGGCTGGCTGGCGACGTAGCGCACCTCGCCGACCCGCACGCCCGCCTCCTCGTGCACCTCGCGGGCCACCGCCTGCTCGATGGACTCCCCCGGCTCGACGAAGCCGGCCAGGGTCGACCAGCGGCCCTCCGGCCACAGCGCCTGGCGGCCGAGCAGGCAGCGGTCCTGCTCGTCGGTGATCACCATGATCACCGCCGGGTCGGTGCGCGGGTAGTGCTCGGCCGCGCACGAGGTGCAGCGCCGCACGTGCCCGGCGCCGGCCTTCTCGGTCGGGTGCCCGCAGCGCGAGCAGAAGCTGTGCAGCCGGTGCCAGTGCTCCAGCGCGACCGCGTGCACCAGCAGCCCGGCGTCCCGGTCCGACAGCAGCCCGCCGACCTCGCGCAGCCCGGCCGGGCGGGCGTCGCCGTCCAGCCGCCCCGGCAGGCTCTCGCCGGCCAGCGCGAAGTACGAGACGCCGTCCTGGTCGGTGCCGAGGAAGTACCGGTCGCCGGTCTGCGGCGCCTCGAAGGACGGCAGCAGCACGAGTTCGGTGCCCTTCGCGGTGTCGACCACGAACGCCTCGCCGCCGGCGATCGGCAGCACCCGGGTGTTCGGGTGGCTCCAGGCCGCCGCCAGCCAGGGCTCGTCGAACCGGTGCTCGGCCGCCCGGTCCACCCCGGCCCTGGCCAGGGCCAGGTGCAGCGGGCGCTCGGTCTCAGGCACGGTGCTCACGTCGTTCCATCCCCACGTGGTGAATCATCCGGATGAGTGATCTGACTGCCTCGGTGTGCGGAGCGTCGGTCACGCGCCGGGCCGGAAGTTCTCGGCCAGGTCGCCCCACAGGTACGCGGCGGTCTCCACGCCCTTGGCCAGCAGGTCGAGCTCGACCTTCTCGTTGACCGAGTGCCAGCCGTCCGAGGGCACCGAGATGCCGAGGAACAGGACCGGCGCGCCCAGCACGTCCTGCAGGTCGGCCGCCGGGCCGGAGCCGCCCTCGCGGGTGAAGAGGATCTTCTGCCCGAAGGCCCGGCCCATCGCGCGGACGGTGGACTGCAGCGCCGGGTGGTCCAACGGGGTCAGGCAGGGCCGGGTCGCGCCCGGGAAGACCAGCTCGTACCGGACGCCCTCGGGCACCCGCTCGGCCACCCAGGCCCGCACCGCGTCGCGGACCTTCTCCACCTCCTGACCGGCGACCAGCCGGAAGGACAGCTTGAGGTGCGCCGACGCGGGGACGATGGTCTTGCCGCCGGGGCCGGTGTAGCCGCCCCAGATCCCGTTGACCTCGGCGGTCGGGCGGGCCCAGATCCGCTCCAGGATGGAGTAGCCGGCCTCGCCCCGGGTGCCGTACGACTTGGCGACCTTCAGCCACTGCTCCTCGTCGAAGGGCAGCTCGGCGAACAGCTCGCGCTCGCGGTCGGTCAGCTCGACCACGCCGTCGTAGAAGCCCGGGACCGCCACCCGGTGGTCGGCGTCGTGCAGGCCGGCGGCCAGCTCGGCCGCGACCTGGGCCGGGTTGGGGACGGCACCGCCGAAGGAGCCGGAGTGGATGTCGGTGTCCGGCCCGTACAGGTCGATCTGGGCGTCGGCGAGACCGCGCATGCCCGTGCACACGGTCGGCGTGGAGGCCGACCACATGCCGGTGTCGGAGATGACGACCACGTCGGCGGCCAGCCGGTCGGCCTCGCGGCGGACCAGGTCGGCGAAGTTCGGCGAGCCGGACTCCTCCTCGCCCTCGATCAGCAGCTTGAGGTTGACGGCCGGCGCGGTGCGGCCGGTCGCGTCCAGGTGGGCGCGCACGCCCAGGGTGTGGAAGAACACCTGGCCCTTGTCGTCGGCGGCGCCGCGCGCGTACAGCCGGTCACCGACCACGGTCGGGGTGAACGGCTCGGTGTCCCAGCCGTCCTCCTTGGCGGCGGGCTGCACGTCGTGGTGCCCGTAGACCAGGACGGTGGGCGCGGACGCGTCCCCGGAGGACCACTCGGCGAACACCGCCGGCAACCCGTCGGTCTCCCACACCTCGGCGACCGGGAAGCCGGTGTCGCGCAGCTTGGCGGCCAGCCACTCGGCGGAGCGCCGCACGTCGCCGGCGCGCTCCGGGTCGGCGGAGACCGAGGGGATGGCCAGCCACTGCGCCAGGTCGGCGAGGAAGGCGGCCTGGTGCCGGTCGATGTAGGAGCGGACGGCGCTGTCCGGGGTTCTCGTCATACCGACGACTGTAGTTCGCCCGTGCGGGTGCCCGCCCCGGCCGTCCGGGTGCCGGGCGCTCCCGGGGCTGTAACCTCCGTCACCCCCGCCGCGGCACGGGCGCGGACGGGGGTGACGGGGGCGGGACGGGGCCTCAGCCCGAGCGGCGCAGCATCGTGATCCGCGAGCGGGTGAGCGCCGCCGCGAGGGCGGCCGCGAGCAGCGGGAGCACCACGACGATGGCGGCGATCGTGGGCCACGGGAAGACCACGAGCGCCTTGCCGGCGAGTTCCTCGGGGCTGATGCCGGGGTAGTTGCTCGCCGCTCCCTCGACCTTGCGCAGCGCCACGCCCGGCACGATGCCGCTGACCACGCCGAGCAGGGCGCCCATGGCGGCGATCACTCCGCACTGGAAGCCGGACAGCGAGCGCCGGATCCGGGGCTCGGCGCCGACCGCCGCGAGGGTGGTCAGGTCGCGCTGGGAGTCCGCGGCGGCCAGTCCGGTGGCGATCCCGGCCGCGCCGAGGGCGACCAGACCGGCGAAGACGGTCAGGCCGAGGGTGATGAGGCCGGTCCTGGACTGGTAGCCGCGCTCGACGGAGAGGAGGCTGCGGTCGGTGATCCTGGCCAGTGCGCCGTCGGCCTTCTGCTGGGAGCCGTCCGAGGGCGCCGCGGCAGGGAGCCAGACCGCCCCCGCCGTCGAGGTGGTGAAGCCCAGCCTGGCGGCGGTCTCCGGGCTGATCACGGCCTGCCCGGGGGAGGGCAGCGCGGCGTCCGCGAGGACCGCGTCGACGGCGATCTCGTGGCGGACGGGCTTGACCTGTGTGCCGCCGCTCACGTTGAAGTCGGTCGGCTCGTTGTAGTTCAGGGCGAGCTTGCCGTCCTTGAGGTACCGGGCGTCGAAGACCACGGCCTTGCCGGCCGCGAGGGCCCGGCCGGCGGCCGGGTCGGTGACGCCGTAGAGGTTGTGCAGCAGGGTGGCGTCCCCGGCGGTCAGTGCGCCGAAGGGGCTGCCGCGCCGGTTGTTGCCCTGGCAGCGCTTGTCGGTCGACAGGATCCGCTGGACCTCCCCGGGCGTGAGCTCGCGGTCGTCGTCGAGGACCGGGCAGCGGGTCTCCTTGGGCAGCTCGACGCTGATGTAGCCGCACGCGCCGCCGTCGGAGCAGTCGCCCTTGTAGTGCACGTTCTGGACGTCGGCCCGCGGGCCGAGGTCGGGGACGTTGCGCTCGACGGTGTCGCGCATCTGCGGCAGCAGCTTGCTGTCGGTGCCGGACATCCAGCCGCGGCCGAGCATGACGGCGCCGGAGGGGCCCTGGGCGACGTACTCGCGCCGGCTCTGCTCCTCGACGCTGGCGCTGTAGACGCTGACGGCGACCGAGCCGGCGACGGCGGCCATGACGGCGGCGACGGCGGGCGCGGTGCGGCCGCGGTGGCGCACCGAGTCGCGCAGCGCGAGCCGGGGGCCGAGCGAGAGCCAGCGGCCGAGCCGGCCGAACAGGCCGACCAGGTAGGGCGTGAGCGCGACCATGCCGAGTTCGGCGACGGCCGAACCGCCGAGCACGGCGAGGCTGCGGTTGCCGACTCCGCTGGTGGCGCCGAGCAGGGCGAGGGCCGCGCCGCCGCCGAGCATCAGCAGGCCGAGCACGGCGAGCTTGCGGTTCGGCGGCTTGAGCGAGTCGCGGCCGGTGAGCGCGGAGACCACGTCCTGGCGGGAGGCCTGGACGGCGGGGACGACGGCCGCCAGCAGCCCGGTGACCAGGCCGACCAGGAGCACGCCGGCCAGGTCGAGCGGCTGGAGGGCGAAGTGGCCGAAGCGCCGGCCGGAGTACTCCTCGGCCTGGGTGCGCAGCAGGGCGACCAGTCCGACGCCGAGGGCGAGGCCGACTGCGGCGCCGGTGATGCCGAGGACGATGCCGCCGCCGAGCACGACGGCCCGGACGTTGGCGCGGTCACCGCCGGCGGCGGCGAGCAGGCCGAGCTGCCGCCGGGAGCGCCTGGCCCCGACGGCGAAGGCGGGGCCCGCGAGGAGGACGATCTCCAGCAGCGCCATGCCGGCGACGGTCGCCAGGATCACGACGCTGGTCCTGTTGAAGTAGGAGTCGTTGACCGCGTGCTGGTCCTCCTCCGCGAAGAAGGGGACGTCGGCGCGGGCCGGGGGGTCGATCAGGACGGCGCGGGAGGTGACGGTGAAGCCGTGGCCGTTGAGTTCGACGACCTTGGGCCAGTCGAGGCCGGCGCCCGCCGGGAGCTTGACCAGCCAGGTGGTGGGTTCGCCGCTCCCGGATGACGGCCCGCGGGAGGCGCCGGGGGTCGCGGCGAGCCGGTCGACCAGGGTGCCGGGCCGGGCGATGATCTCGGTGGCGGTGAGGTCGCCGGGGTACTCGTAGACGCCGGTGATGGTGAGCGGGGTGGCCTCCAGGCCGCGGACGGCGGTCCGGTCGCCGATCCTGAGGCCGGAGCGCTTGAGGAAGTCCGGGGTGACGGCGGTCTCGCGGTCGTCCGCGGGCGCGCGGCCCTTGACCAGGTCCATCCGGCCCTTCCAGACCGGGTCGTTCAGGTCGGCCTCGGAGACGCGGGTGGAGAGCAGTCCGTCGGCGCTGCTCGCCGCGGTGTACGGGCCCTGGCGCTCGGGCACCAGGGTGGCGCCCGGGAGCAACTGCCGTGCGAGTTCGGCGGGTTCGGTGTCGAGGGAGCGCTGCTGCGCGGGGGTGTACTGAGGGGCGGCGTCGCCCTTGACCTTGTCCTTGGGGTCGTCGACGCCGTACCCGCTCGCCGGGTCCGGCGCCTGCTTGACGGTGGCGCCGCGTCCGGTCATCTCCAGTTCGGCGGCGGCTTGGCCCATGACCCGGACGGCGTGTTCGGCGGGCGAGAGGTCGGCGCTGCGGAACACCACGTCGGCGCCGGTGACGCCGAGGACGGGCAGGGCGACCATCGCGACGACGAGCGCGCTGCGGCCCTTGGCGCGCAGGGCGTCGCGGCGGGCGATGCGCAGGGCGAGCCGCCAGGCGCTGAGCTTCACTCGTCCACCTTCATGCTGTTGGTGGCGGCGCTGACGAGCAGGCTGGCGGCGTCCTGGCTGACGGACTCGTCGACCATGCGGCCGTCGCGCAGGAAGACCACGCGGTCGGCCCAGGCGGCGTGCCGGGCCTCGTGGGTGACCATCATGGCGGCGGCGCCGGCGTCGCAGCGGGCCCGCAGGACGGCGAGGACGGCCTCGCCGGTGGTGGAGTCGAGGGCGCCGGTGGGTTCGTCGGCGAGGACCAGGCGGCGGTCGCCGATCAGGGCGCGGGCGATGGCCACGCGCTGCTGCTGGCCGCCGGACATGTCGTCGGGGAAGCGGTCGGCGAGCTCGGGGATGCCGAGTTCCTCCAGGGCGGCGAGGGCCTCGCGCCGGGCGGCGCGGGCGGACAGGCCGTCGAGTTCGCGCGGCAGCGAGATGTTCTCGGCGGCGGTGAGGGCCGGGATCAGGTTGTAGTCCTGGAAGACGTAGCCGACGGAGCGGCGGCGGACCTGGGCGAGCTTCTTGCGGTTGAGGTCGCCGAGGGCGACGCCCTCGACCAGGACCCGGCCGCCGCTCGGCGTGTCGAGGCCGCCGGCCAGGGTCAGCAGGGTCGACTTGCCGGAGCCGGAGGGGCCCATGACGGCGACGAACTCGCCGGGGCGGACTTCGAGGTCGACGCCGCGCAGGGCCTGGACCTCGGCTGCGCCGTGGCCGTGGACGCGGGTGACGTTCTCCAGGTGCAGCACCGGCGTCTGCCGGGACTCTCGGGTGTGGGACACGATTCCCCCCTTGTGCTGGGTGTGGACCCGGGGTCGGGGCCCGGGCCGGTGGTTCGGTGCCGGGGCGCTCAGGTGCGCAGGCGGCGGCCGCGCTTGGCGGGCGCGCCACCGTCGCGGGCGGCCTCGGCGGTGCGGGTCTGCAGGAGTTCGGCCTGCTGGGCGAGCCGGGTCTCGCAGTGGTCGAGCCAGCGGATCTCGGCTTCGGTCTGGAAGATCAGCTGGTCCAGGACGAGCAGCCAGGCGAGGTCGTTGCTCGCCGAGGGCACGACGCCGGGCCGGGCCTCCCCGGCCAGGGCGCGGCCCTTGAGCCGGGTGTAGTCCTGGAGCGCCTTGATGCTGTGCCGGCGCTGGCCCTGGACGACGGCGGAGACGTCCACCCCGGGGACGGTGACGGCCATGGCGAGCTTGATGGCCAGTTCGTCGCGCGGGGGGCTGGTCCGGGGCACCGGGGTGTCGAACCAGGCCCGCAGCTCGGTGCGGCCGGCGTCGGTGACGGCGTAGAACTGGTGGCCCTCGTCGTCCTCCCCCGCGGCCTCGACCAGGCCGTCCCGTTCCAGCCGGGACAGCGTGGTGTAGACCTGTCCGACGTTGAGCGGCCAGGTGGCGCCGGTGCGCGCCTCGAACTCGGTGCGCAGCTGGTAGCCGTAGCGCGGGCCCTGGTCGAGCAGGGCGAGCAGACCGTGACGGATGGACATACCGAGTATGTATACCCGGTATGCCCCACCGCCTCAAGCCGCACCCCCCTCCCCCGGCGACCGGGTACCGTCGTGCGGTGTGAGCCAGTTGCGCATCGCCACCTTCAACCTGTTGCACGGTCAGCCGCTCGCGCCGGACGGCGCGCCGCGGCCCTACCCGGCCGACGCCGGGGAACCGCTGGCCGGGGCGGTGGCCGCACTGGACGCCGACGTGCTGGCCCTGCAGGAGGTGGACCGGCACCAGGCGCGTTCCGGCGGCACCGACCAGGCGGCGGTCGCGGCCGCGGCGATGGGCGCCAAGGACTGGCGCTTCGCCGCCGCGCTGCACGGCCGCCCGGCGCCGGTGGCGGGCTGGGTGCCGGACCCGTCCGAGCCGAACGGCCTGCGGGTGTACGGGCCCGACGAGGTGGGCGACGACGCCCCGCCCTCCTACGGGACGGCGCTGCTGACCCGGCTTCCGGTGCGGCACTGGCGGGCCCGGCGCTTCGCCCCGGCGCCCTTCGGGCTGCCGCTGCGGGTCGCCGGGCGGCGCGGGCTGACCCCCGTGCCGGACGAACCGCGGGCGGCGCTCGCGGCGGTACTGGAGGGCGAGCGCGGGCCGTTCACCGTGGTCGCGGCGCACCTGTCCTTCGTCCCGGGCTGGAACATGGCGCAGCTGGCGGGCATCCGGCGGTGGATCGCCGACCTCCCGCAGCCGTACCTGGTGCTGGGCGACTTCAACCTGGTGGGCGCGCTGCCGCGCACGGTGCTCGGCGGGGCGACGGCGCTGGAGCGCACCGCGCCGCGGGTACGGGTGCGGGAGCTGCGGGCGGCCCGGCGGGCCCGGCCGCTGTCGGCCGAGCCGCGCCGGCGGCGGGTGCGCGAACCGCGGCCCAGGATGCAGGGCTGGTACGACCTGGCGCGCACGCCGACCTACCCCGCGCACCGGCCTGCGGTGCAGTTCGACCACGTGCTGGCGGTCGGCGTGCCGCGCACGGCGGTGGGCCCGGCGGCCGCGCCGCGCGCGGCGGTGTCGGACCACCGGCCGCTGCTGGTCGAGGTGTCGCTGTAGGGGCTCAGTGCCGCGCCAGGACCCCGGCCTGCTGCGGCACGTGGACGCCGGGTGTCGGCGGCGGTTCGTACTGCAGGAGCAGCATGGCCGCGTCGTCGCCGAGCTGGCGCCCGACGTGCCGCACCACGTCCTCGTGCAGGCGCTGCAGGACGTCGGCGGGGCAGCCGTCGGCGCAGCGCGGGAACCGTTCGGCGAGCGGGTAGAAGGTGCCCGCGCGGTCGCGGGCCTCGATCACCCCGTCGGTGAACAGCAGCACCCGGTCCCCGCCCCGCAGCGGCACCCGGTGGACCGGCGGGCTGACGTCGGCCGGGTCGAGGACGCCCAGCGGCGGTACCGTCTCGGCGAGTTCGAGCGGCCGGACCTCACCGCCGCGCAGCAGCAGCGGTGCGGGGTGGCCGCAGTTGACGATCTCGGCGGCACCGTCGGGCCCGACGCCGATCAGCACCAGGGTGACGAACTCCTCCTCCACACCGGGGTGGTCGTTCTCGTGCAGGGCGCGGTCGAGGCTGACGGCCAGCCAGCCGGCCACCCGGTCCAGTGCGGGCTCCTGGTGGGCGGCCTCGCGGAAGGCGCCGAGCACCGCGGCGGCCGTCTCGACCGCGCCGAGGCCCTTGCCGCGCACGTCGCCGACCACGGCCCGCACGCCGTGCCGGGTGTTGACCACCTCGTAGAGGTCGCCGCCGATGCGGGCGTGCGCGGCGGCGGCCTCGTAGTGGACGGCGGCCCGGACGGTGCCGACCCGCTCGGGGACGGGCCGCAGCAGGACCCGGCGGGCGATCGAGGCGACCAGCTGGGCGTCGGCCAGCGCCCGTTCCTGGCGCAGCCGCAGGGTGGCGCTGACCCAGCCGATGGTGGCGACGAGCAGGACGGCGATGACGCTGGCGGCGTGCACGGACGAGCCGAGCGTGTCGCTGCGGAAGGCCATCAGGAAGGCCGCCGCCTCGGTGCACAGGCCGATGACGAACGGGTACCAGGTGCGTCGGCTGACCACGGCGGCCAGCGCGGGCACGGCGGTGAGGGCGGGTTCGACCGTCACGCCGGTGCCACTGAGGTAGTCGAGGACGACGATCAGCCCCATGCCGATGAACGGCAGCGCCAGCGCCGTCCTCGGCCAGGTGCCGGTCGCGCCCGGAGCGGGCCCCGGGGTCGGCCCGGTGACCCGCTCTCTGATCCATCCGGTCGCGCTCAACGTCGGTTTCTCCAGCAGAAGGCGCCGATGCCCGGGGGCACCTGCGGTGATGACTGAGGGTCAGGGAATACGGGCCTCGCTGGCGGCCGGAGCACGGGGGTTGACCGGTTACCGACCCCACAATAGGCGCGAAACGTGCACGACGCACAGGTTTCGGGCACTGGCGTGATGACTTGGGTGCTCTGCGTGACTCATTAGTCACTGTTCCCGATCAGGAGCCGTTCCAACTCTTTTCGGCCGGGAAGTCCTGCCGGACGGACGATCCGTCCGCTGCGGACGTACAGGAACGACGCCGTGACCTGCTCGGGATCGACGCCCGCCTGCTCGGCCCAGGCCAGCCGGTAGACCGCGAGCTGCAACGGGTCCGCAGTCTCCTCCCGGTGGGTCTTCCAGTCCACCACTTCGTAGCGTGACGCACCACCGGATCCCGACAACCCGTCATCGTCACGGTAGACCACGTCGATCCGGCCGCGCACCACCCGCCCCGCCAGCACCAGTTGGAACGGCGCCTCGACCCGGTGGGGCTTGCGCTGCGCGTACGGGGTGCGCAGGAACGCCTCCTTGAGCCGCTCCAGGTCCTGCTCGTCCTCGATTCCGTCGTCGTCGGCCCCGGGCAGCGCGCCGGGCTCGACCAGCAGCAGCGGCTCGATCCGGGACTGCACCCAGGCGTGGAAGCGGGTGCCGCGCCGGGCGGCGGGCTGCGGGGGACGCGGCATCGGGCGGGCCAGGTCGTGCGCGAAGCCGTCCGGGTCGGCGGCCAGCCGCAACAGCTGGGTGGCGGACAGCGCGGCGGGCAGCGGCACCTCCCGCTCGGTGCGCCGGGAGCGCTCCAACTCGCCCAGCAGCGCGGTCAGATCGCGGTCCCAGGAGGCCAGCCGGCGCTGGTCCTCGGGTGCCATCGGCTCCGCCTCCGGCTCGGGCGCGCCCGCGAGGCGGGCGCGCACCACCTCGGCGACCCGGCGGCGCGCGTGCTGCGCGGCCGGGTCCAGCGGCAGCGGCCAGGGGCGCTCGGCGGGGGCGGCCAGCGCCGGGTTCTCGGCCTCCTTCTCCGGTTGCTCGGCCCAGTGCTCGACCTCGCCCGCGCCGGGCCGCTCGCAGTGCTCGCGCAGCCCCTCCAGGAAGGCGGACGGGCCCCGGACGGTCTTCTGGCTCGGCCCCCACCAGTGGCCGGAGGCCAGCAGCAAGGACCGGGGGCGGGTGAACGCGACGTAGCCGAGGCGCAGTTCCTCGGTCGTGGTGTGCTCGGTGAGCTCCTTCTTGAAGGCGGTCATCGCCTTGCCGTTCCACCCGCCGCGCACGTCGGGCAGGGTGGCCGCGTCACCACGCAGGGCGTGCGGGAGCACCCGCTTGGAGCTGGTCCAGCGCTCGCGCGGGGTGGAGGAGGGGAACGCGCCCCGCACCAGCCCGGGAACCGCGACCACGTCCCACTCCAGCCCCTTGGACTTGTGCGCGGTGAGCACCTTCACGGTGTCCTCGCCGCCGGGCAGGCTGCTGTCCAGGCCGCGCTCGTACTCCTGCGCGGCGCGCAGGAAGCCGAGGAAGGCGGCCAGGCCCGGGTCCCCGTCGAGGTCGGCGAAGGAGGCGGCGACGTCCAGGAAGGCGTGCAGGGTCTCCCGCCGGCGGGCGGCCAGCGCCTGCGGGGAGGCGGCGAGTTCGACCTCCAGGCCGGTGACCGCCAGCACCCGGTGCAGCACGTCCATCAGCGGATCGGCCAGCGAGCGGCGCAGGTCGCGCAGCTCCTGGGCGAGGCGGGCGAAGCGCACCCGCGCCTCGGCGGAGAACGGCAGGTCGTCGGACTTCCCCTCCTCGCCGTACGGGGAGTCCAGGAAGCTCTCCACCGCGTCGGCCAGCGACACCACCTCGGTCGGGTCGGCCTCGGCCACGGCGGCGGCCAGCGCCTCGACGCCCTCGGGCCGGTCGGTGCGGACCAGCTCGGCGGCCCGGCGGCCGAGCAGCGCGAGGTCGCGGGGGCCGATCCGCCAGCGCGGGCCGACCAGCAGCCGCACCAGCGCGGCGTTCGCGGTCGGGTCCTGCAGCACCTCGCAGACCGCCACCAGATCGGCCACCTCGGGCAGCTGCAGCAGCCCGCCGAGGCCGACCACCTCGACCGGCACCTCCCGGGCGACCAGTGCCGCGTGGACGTCCGGGAAGGCGGCGCCGCCGCGGCACAGCACGGCGATCCGGCCGGGCGCGGTGCCCGTGCGCACCAGGTGGGCGATCGAGTCGGCGAGCCAGTCGACCTCCTCGGCGTGGGTGGGCAGCAGCGCCGTCCGGACGAAGCCGTCCAGTTCGGCGCCGGGGGCCGGGCGCAGCGCCTCGACGCCCTCGTGCATCGCGCGCAGCGGCGCGGCCAGTTCGTTGGCGAAGGCGAGCAGGCGTCCCCCGCTGCGGCGGTTCTCGCTGAGCGCGTAGCGCTCGGCCGGGCGGCCGCCGGACCGGGGGAAGTGCCGGGGGAACTCGTCGAGGTTGGCGACGGAGGCGCCGCGCCAGCCGTAGATCGCCTGGCAGGGGTCGCCGACGGCGGTCACCGGGTGGCCGCCGCCCGCGCCGTCGGGGCCGGCGCCGAAGAGCCCGGCGAGCATCAGGCGCTGGGCCACCGAGGTGTCCTGGTACTCGTCCAGCAGCACGACCCGGAACTGGCCGCGCAGCAGCTCGCCGACCTCGGGGCGCTGCTGGGCGAGGCGGGCGGCGGCCGCGATCTGGTCGCCGAAGTCCATCAGCCCGGCGGCGTGCTTGCGGCGCCGGTAGTCCTCGACCAGGCGCAGCAGCTCCAGCCGGGCCCGGGCGGTGGCCGGGACGGCCCGCAGGTCGTCGTTGGTCAGCTTGACGCCGGCGAGGGTGTCCAGCAGGTCCTCGTCGAAGTCGCGCAGGGTCTGCGGCTCGACGAGGTGCTCGGCGAGTTCGCCGTCCAGCGCGGTGAGGTCGGCGACCAGGTTGGCGAAGGTGCCGGTGAGCGCCGGGAACGGGCCGCGGGCGGTGCGCAGCACCTTGGCGGCGAGCTGGAAGCGGGTCGCGTCGGCGAGCAGCCGCACGTCCGGCTCGATGCCGATCCGCAGGCCGTGCTCCTTGAGGAGGCGGCCGGCGAAGGCGTGGTAGGTGGAGATCTCCGGGTCGCCGAGCGGTTCGGCGGCGTCCCGGTCGGCCACCCTCCCCCGGTCGTCGGCCGGGGGTGCCCCCAGTCCGCAGACACGCAGGGCGGTCCGGACGCGTTCGGAGAGCTCGCCGGCGGCCTTGTTGGTGAAGGTGAGGCCGAGCACCTCCTCGGGCCGCACCGCGCCGGAGCCGACCAGCCAGACGACCCGGGCGGCCATCACGGTGGTCTTGCCGGAGCCCGCGCCGGCCACGATCACGGCCGGCTCCAGGGGGGCGCCGATCGCCGCCATCTGCTCCCGGTTGAAGGGGATCCCCAGCAACTCCTTGAGCTGGTCGGGATGGCTGAGCACGGCGGTCACCACGCAACCGTAACCGGAGCGACGGACAAGCCGTGCCTCCCCGGGTCCGGCGGGACGGCTCGGACCGCCGGGGCGGCGGCGACGGCGACGGCGACGGCGACGGCCGGGACCCTCCGGGCAGCCGGGGCCGTCGGGGCTTGGGGCCGGGGGCCGGGGCCGCTACTCGACCAGTTGCGCCCCGTCCCGCTGGGCCGAGCAGCTGCGGCGGAAGGCGCAGCGGTCGCAGCCCCCGCCGGTCTGCGGGACGAAGCGCTCGGCGAGGACCTTCCCGGCGGCCTGGGCCAGCAGGTCCTCGATCCACGGCTCGCCCTCCGGCGGCTCCTGCCGCTGCACCTTGGGGGCGTCCCGGGAGGCCTTGGCGGCGGGCTCGCGCAGGTGCACCAGTTCGGCGCCGCCGGTGGCCGGGGGCCGCTCGGCGAAGCCGGGCAGCTCGTTGAGGGCGCCGGCCCGGACGGCGAGCTGGTAGACGGCGAGCTGCTTGTGGTCGGGCATGGACTTGTCGGTGGGGATCTGCTTGCCGGTCTTGAAGTCGACCACGTAGGCGCGCCCGGCCTGGTCCTTCTCGACCCGGTCCATCGAGCCGCGGATGCGCACCGCGACGCCGCCGACGTCCAGGGTGACGTCGAAGCCGTGCTCGGTGGCGACGACGTCCCGGCCGCGTTCCAGGACGTGCCAGTTGAGGAAGCGCTCCAGGGCGGCGCGGGCCTCGTTCTTCTCCTGGTGGGACTTCCAGGGCGCGTCGAAGGCCAGCGCGTCCCAGACGGTGTCCAGGCGCTCCATGAGGACGGCGAGGTCGGCGGGGGTCCGGCCGGAGCCGACCTCGTCGGCGAGCGCGTGCACCACGTTGCCGAAGCCCTGCGCGGCGGAGCCGGCGGCGCGCGCCCTGACCTCCTTGTCCAGGAACCACTGCAGCGAGCAGCTCTCCAGCTGTTCCAGGCCGCTGCCGGACAGCCGCACCGGCAGGTCGGCGCTGCGCAGCGGCTCGGGCGCGGCGGTCGGGTCGTCCAGGCCCCACCAGCGCTCGGGGTGGGCGGCGGGCACCAGCGGCAGGCCGTCCTCGTCGGCGGCGGCGGCCAGGGTGGCGAGCCGTTCGGCGGCGGCGCGGCGCAGCGCGGGCGTGCAGGCGGGGTCGACGGTGACCGCGCGCAGTTCGGCGACCAGCGCGGCGACGGACAGCGGCCGGCGCGGACGGTGGGTGACGTCCTCGACGGTGACCGGCGGGGTGCGGCGCACCACCTTTCCGCTCCGGACGTCGATGTCCTCCCGGTAGAGCTCGCGCAGGAAGCGGGAGGGCTCGTCGCCGTCGTCGGCGGGGGCCTTGACGGCGGTGACGATCAGCCGCTCCTTGGCCCGGGTCGTGGCGACGTAGAAGAGCCGGCGCTCCTCGCCGAGCAGGGCGGCCGGGGAGAGCGGTTCGGCGAGGCCGTCGCGGCCGATCCGGTCGGCCTCCAGCAGGGAGCCGCGGCGGCGCAGGTCGGGCCAGAGGCCGTCCTGGACGCCGGCCACGACGACCAGGCGCCACTCCAGGCCCTTGGAGCGGTGGGCGGTCATCAGCCGGACGGCTTCGGGGCGCACGGCCCGGACGGTGAGGGTGTCGGCGGCGATGTCCTGGGCTTCGAGCTCGGCGAGCAGGTCGAGGGCGCTGCGGTGGCCGGTGACCTGCTCCTCGGCGCGGGCGGCGGTCTCGAACAGGGCGCACAGCGCGTCCAGGTCGCGGTCGGCGTTCCGGCCGGCGGCGCCGCCGCGCAGGGCGGCCCGCTCCAGGCGCTCGCGCCAGCGGCGGCTGCCGTCCCACAGCTCCCAGAGCGCCTCCTCGGCGGTGCAGCCGCCGGCCAGCAGTTCGCGGACCTTGCGCAGCAGGGTGCCGAGGTCGCGGGCGCGGCGGGCGTGCGCGGGGTCGAGGGCGATCAGCCGCTCGGGTTCGGCGAGGGCCTCGCGGATCAGCTCGTCGGCGGGGCGCGGGGCGGTGGCGGGGAGGCCCTCGGCGCGCAGGGCGGCCCGTTCCTCCTCGCGCAGGGCGCGGCCGAGGCGCCGCAGGTCGGAGCCGTCGAGGCCGCCGAGCGGGCCGGTGAGCAGGGCATGCGCCAGGTCGGTGGTGAGCGGGTCGGGGGTGTCGGCGGCGGGGTCGTCCTCGCCGTGCCGGTCGCGGGCGCTCTGCCGGGCCGCCTGCTGGGCGCAGACCCGCAGGGCGAGCAGCAGCTGGGCGACGGCCGGCTCCTCGCGCAGCGGCAGGTCGTCGCCGTCGATCTCCAGCGGGACTCCGGCCGCGCCGAGCGCCCGCCGCACGCCCGGTATGGACCGGGCGCCGGCCCGGACCAGCACGGCCATCTCGCCCCAGGGCACGCCGTCCTCCAGGTGGGCGCGGCGCAGCAGGTCGGCGATCGAGTCCAGCTCGGCGCCGGGGGTCGGGTAGGTGTAGATCTCGACCCGGCCGCCCTCGCGGGAGGGCAGCAGGGCGCGGTGCTGGGCGAGCTTGTCGGCGGGCAGCCGTCCCATCGGCATCCGCCGGGCGAGCTCCCGGGAGGCGGCGAGCAGCAGGGCGCCGGAGCGGCGGGAGACCCGCAGCACCTTGACCTCGGCGGGCTCGCCGTCGGCGCGGCGGAAGGCCTGCGGGAAGTCGAGGATGCCGTTGATGTCGGCACCGCGGAAGGCGTAGATCGACTGGTCGGGGTCGCCGACGGCGACCAGGTCGCGTCCGCCGCCCGCGAGCCGGCGCAGCAGCCGGACCTGGGAGGGGTCGGTGTCCTGGTACTCGTCGACGAAGACGACGTCGTAGCGCCGGCGCAGGTCCTCCTCGACCTCGGGGCGTTCGGCGAGCAGGACGGCACGGTGGACGAGTTCGGCGTAGTCCAGGACGCCGCGCAGGTCGAGCACGTCGAGGTAGTCGGCCAGGAAGTGCGCGGCGGCGGCCCAGTCGGGGCGCTGGACGCCCTGCGCGAAGCGCTCCAGCTCGGCCTCGCCGAGGCCGAGCTCGCGGCTGCGGGCGAGGACGGCGCGGACCTCGTCGGCGAACCCGCGGGTGGTCAGGCAGGCCCGCAGGTCCAGCGGCCAGGCGATCCGGGAGCTGCCGAGGCGGGCGTCCTCGGCTCCGCCCGCCAGCAGTTCGCGGACCATGACGTCCTGCTCGGGGCCGGAGAGCAGCCGCAGCGGCTCGGCGTAGTCCCGGGGGTCCTGGTGGGCGCGCAGCAGGGCGTAGCAGAAGGAGTGGAAGGTGGTGGCCTGCGGGGCGGCGGCGGAGCTGCCGAGCCGGCCGGACATCCGGTCGCGCAGTTCCATCGCGGCCTTGCGGCTGAAGGTGAGGACGAGGATCCGCTCGGGGTCGGTGCCGTCCTGGATCCGCCGGGCGACGGCCTCGACGAGGGTGGTGGTCTTGCCCGTGCCCGGTCCGGCCAGCACCAGCAGCGGCCCGTCGCCGTGCTCGACCACGGCACGCTGGTAGGCGTCCAGCGCGGGTGGGTCGGGCTGGACGAGCGGGCTGCGCACGAGCCGGTAGGGGGACGTCACGGACCGTTCCTGGGGGTCGGGCTGGGGCATGGCGGGGGCGGGCCCGCCGGGCCCGCCCCCATCGAGCCTACGATCCTCCCCCGTCAATCCCGTCCGTGCGGGGAGTTCGGGGAAGTCTCCCGGCCGTCCCAGCGGGCCCGGCGGAGGTCGACCCGGGGCGGGTCGGCGAGCTCGCGCAGCGGGGTGCCCTCGTCGCCGTAGTGGGCGAGGGCACGCTGTTCGTGCCCGGGCAGGAAGCGGCCGTCCGCGCGGATGACCCGCCACCAGGGCACCGAGCCGCCGTACAGTGCCATCACCCGGCCGACCTGCCGGGGGCCGCCCTGGCCGAGGTACTCGGCGACGTCGCCGTAGGTCATCACCCTGCCGGGTGGAATCCGCTCGGTCAGGTCGAGCACCAGTTCGGCGAAGGGCGGTAGGGCGTCCTGGAGGCCGTCGTCTGTTACGTCCGTCACCTGGGGCATTCTTCCTCACAGGGGCGTACCCGCGGTCCGGGGCGAACGGATCGCCGCGCCCGATCCGCCCCCTGTCCAGCACGGGGGGTCGGGGCATGCCACCATCTTCGGGGCGGTGAGTGGTGATACGAGGACAAGACCAGATGACCGGGACGGCTGACGTGGGCGTGGACAAGGACTCCGACGAGTCCTCCGCCGCCGTGCCCCCGGCACCTGGTGCCGGGACGGAAGGCCGGCCCGAGCCCGGGCCGACGCCGGAAGTCTCCCTGATCAAGGACCTGACGATCAAGACCCCCGTGCCCGCGCCGGCCCCCGAGCCGACCGAACGGCCCGCCCCGCCGGAGGCCACCGAGCCCGAGGCCCCGAAGCCGGTGGTGCCGGCCCCGGCCCCGGAACCGCTGCCCGACCACCAGGAGCCGCTGGACGACGCCCCCCACCTGGACGTCGACGAGCCGCTGCTCGCCGCCCGCGCGCACCGCCCGTCCGACCTGATCCGCTTCCTGGCCGGGGTCTTCGGGATAGTCGCCGTCTTCGTGCTCGCCGGCATCGCCACCTCGACCACCACCGGCATCGAACAGGACATCGCCACCAACGCGCCGCACTTCTCGGCGGTGCTCTCCACCATCACCGGCCTGGTCTCCAGCGTCGCGGTGCTCGCCGTACCGCTGGCGTTCGCCGTCGAGCGGCTGATCAAACGCGACGGCCTGCGGGTCGCCGACGGCGTGCTCGCCTCGGTGCTCGCGTACGGCGTCTCGCTCGGCATCGACTGGTGGGTGGCCGAGGGCGCCTCCGAACACATCCGCGACGCGCTGACCCGGCTGCCGCTGGACAGCAACGGCACCCTCACCGACCCGGTGCACGGCTACCTCGCCCCGGTGATCGCCTACATGACCGCCGTCGGCATGTCGAGCAGACCGCGCTGGCGGGTCGCCCTGTGGGTGGTGGTCGTCTTCAGCGGCATCACCGAACTCCTCGGCGGATACACCACCCCGCTGTCGCTGATGCTCACGGTGCTGATCGGCTGGTCCGTCGCCTACGGCACGCTGTACGCCATCGGCTCCCCCAACATCCGCCCGACCGGCCAGCACCTGATGATCGGCCTGCGCAAGGTCGGCTTCACCCCGGACGGCGCCCACCGCGCCCCCGACGCCCCCGGCGGCACCCGCCGCTACTACGTCACCCAGCAGGGCGGCCCGCCCCTGGACGTCCACATCGTCGACCGCGAGCAGCAGGCCTCCGGCTTCTTCTACCGGGCCTGGCGTCGGCTGCGGCTGCGCTCGGTCGCGGTGCGCCGCAGCCCGCAGTCGCTGCGCCAGGCGCTGGAGCAGGAGGCCCTGATCGCGTACGCGGCGGCCGCCTCGGGCGCCTGCGCGCCGCAGCTGGTCGCCACCTCCGAGCTCGGCCCGGACGCCGCGATCCTGGTGTACGAGAACGTCGAGGGCCGCACCCTCGACGAGCTGGCCGACGACGAGGTCACCGACCCGGTGATGGCCTCGATCTGGCAGTCGGTGGGCGCCCTGCACGAGCGGCGGATCGCCCACCGCCGGCTGACCGGCGAGTCCCTGCTCGTGGTGGACGACCGGACCGGCTGCCTGGTCAACCTCTCCGGTGGCGACATCGCCGCCACCGACCTCACCCTGCGCATCGACGTCGCCCAGCTGCTCACCACCTTCGCGCTGCGGATCGGCCCCGAGCGGGCCGTGGCCACCGCCAACGCGGTGCTCGGCGCCGAGCGGGTCGCCCAGGCCCTGCCACTGCTCCAGCCGGTCGGGATGAGCCGCTCCACCAGGGTCGACCTCGCCAAGCAGAGCAAGGAGCGCAAGGCCACGGCCCGGGCCAGGGCCCTGGAGCAGGTCGCGGCCGGCGAGCGCACCCAGCAGCAGGCCGAGGAGGACATCGCGGCGGCCGGCGAGGACCTGCTGAGCCGCATCCGCGGCCAGATCCTGCAGATCGCCCCCGAGGCGCCGATGGAGCCGGCCAAGCTGGAACGGCTGAAGCCGAAGACGCTGATCATGGTGATCGCGCTCACCTTCGCCGCCTACCTGGCCCTGACCACCCTCAAGCCGGCCCAGCTCAAGCTGTCCCAGATGAACTGGGCGTGGGCGGCCGCCGCCCTGGTCGCGGCCGCCTTCAGCTACGTCGCCGCCGCGATGAGCCTGACCGGCTTCGTCCCCGAGCGGCTGCCGTTCCGGCGCACCGTCGCCGCCCAGCTGGCCGGCTCCTTCGTCAAGCTGGTCGCGCCCGCCGCGATCGGCGGCATCGCCCTGAACACCCGCTACCTGCAGAAGGCCGGCATCCGCTCCGGCCAGGCGGTCGCCTCGGTCGGCGCCTCCCAGCTGGCGGGCCTGGCCGGGCACCTGCTGCTGCTGTTCAGCTTCGGCCTGATCACCGGCAGCCAGACCAACGGCGACCTCTCCGCCTCCCGAGCGGTGATCATCGGTGTGCTGAGCGCCGCCGTGCTCGCCCTGGTGGTGGCCGCCGTCGCCCCGCTGCGCCGGTTCGTCCTCGGCCGGCTGCGCTCGCTGTTCTTCGGCGTGGTGCCGCGGATGCTCGACCTGATGCAGACGCCCAGCAAGCTGGTCACCGGCTTCGGCGGCATCCTGCTGCTGACCCTCTCCTTCACCGCCTGCCTGGACTTCTCGGTGCAGGCCTTCGGCGGCACCATCAGCTTCTCGGCGGTCGCGGTGGTCTTCCTGACCGCCAACGCGGCCGGCTCGGCGATCCCCACCCCGGGCGGCATCGGCCCGGTCGAGGTCGCCCTGATCGGCGCCCTCACCGTCGCGGACGTGTCCCCCGCGGTCGCCACCCCGGCGGTCTTCCTCTACCGGGCGCTGACCTTCTGGCTGCCGGTCCTGCCGGGCTGGATCGCCTACAACGTGCTGCAGCGCAGGAACGCGCTCTGAAGCATCCCCGGCGCACGACGGAGGGCCCTGCCGATCGCGATCGGCAGGGCCCTCCGTCGTGTGCGCGTCCTACGCGTGCGCGGCCTAGTAGACCGGCTTGTGCGGCTCGATCTGGTTCACCCAGCCGAGCACGCCGCCGCCGAGGTGGACGGCGTTGGCGAAGCCCGCCGCCTTCACCACGGCCAGCACCTCGGCCGAGCGCACGCCCGACTTGCAGTGCAGCACGATCTTCTTGTCCTGCGGCAGCTTCTCCAGCGCGTTGCCCATCAGGAACTCGTTCTTGGGGATCAGCACCGCGCCGGGGATGTTGACGATCTCGTACTCGCCGGGCTCGCGGACGTCGATGAGGTAGATGTCCTCCTCGTCGTCCTGCCACTGCTTCAGCTGCTGCGAGGTGACGGTCGAGCCGATGGCGGCGGCCTGCGCCTCGTCCGACACGACGCCGCAGAAGGCCTCGTAGTCGATCAGCTCGGTGACCGTCGGGTTCTCCCCGCAGACCGCGCAGTTCGGGTCCTTGCGGACCTTCACCTGGCGGTAGTTCATCTCCAGGGCGTCGTAGATCATCAGCCGGCCGACCAGCGGGTCGCCGATGCCCGCGAGCAGCTTGATCGCCTCGTTGACCTGGATCGAGCCGATGGACGCGCACAGCACGCCCAGCACGCCGCCCTCCGCGCAGGAGGGGACCATGCCCGCCGGCGGGGCCTCCGGGTACAGGCAGCGGTAGCAGGGGCCGTGCTCGGCCCAGAAGACGCTGGCCTGGCCGTCGAAGCGGTAGATCGAGCCCCACACGTACGGCTTGCCGAGCAGCACCGCGGCGTCGTTCACCAGGTACCGGGTGGCGAAGTTGTCGGTGCCGTCCACGATCAGGTCGTAGCCGGAGAAGATCTCCATGACGTTGGAGTTGTCGAGGCGCTCCTCGTGCAGCACCACGTCGACGTAGGGGTTGATCTCCTTCACCGAGTCGCGCGCCGACTCCGCCTTGGAGCGGCCGACGTCCGACTGGCCGTGGATGATCTGGCGCTGCAGGTTCGACTCGTCCACCACGTCGAACTCGACGATGCCCAGCGTGCCGACACCGGCCGCGGCCAGGTACAGCAGGGCGGGCGAACCGAGGCCGCCGGCCCCGACACAGAGCACCTTGGCGTTCTTCAGCCGCTTCTGCCCGGCCATGCCCACGTCGGGGATGATCAGGTGGCGGGAGTACCGGTGGACCTCATCGACGGTGAGCTCGTCGGCCGGCTCGACCAGGGGTGGCAACGACACGGGGACTCCGATGGGTGTCTTGTTCGGGTGGCCGGGGCCAGCCGCGGTGTGGGGTTGTTGCGCCGCCACTCGGGTGGCTGTCTAGGCCAACAGTGTCACGCCCGACCGGTATTCCGAGACAGCTCGTCCGATGGGCGAGACGGGCGGCGCCGGATCGTGGGACCGGCCACCGCACCCCCCGCAGACGCCCCGAGCCCGTGTTTCCGGGGCCCGGGACGTCCTCACGGCACCACTCAGACCCGGCAGGCCGTCTCCAGCCAGACGTCCCCCAGCGACTCCTCCAGCGGCACCTGCGTCCGCCATCCGAGACGGTCCCGGGCGGTGCGCACGTCCGCCTGCCGCCACGGCACCGGCTCGCCCGGCACCGCCCGGCCCTCCGGCCGCTGACCCTCCGCCCGGTGGCCCGGCAGGTACGGGCCGGGCTGGTGGTGATGGTGGCCGGACAGGTGGTCGCCGCCCGTGCCGACCGCCTGCGCGGGCAGCAGGACCTGCCGGTTCTCCTCGACGATCGACCCCTCGAAGCCCGAGGCCCGCACCAGCAGCTGGGCCGCGTCCCGGGCCCGGACGGCGTGCCCGCTGCCGATGTTGACCACCCCGGTCGCGGCCGACACCGCCGCTGCCTGGATGGCCCGCGCGACGTCCCGCACGTCCACGAAATCCCGGTATCCGGACAGGTCCGGCATCCGCACCTGGTTCTCGTCCCGCTCCAGCGCCCGCCGCAGCCCCTCGGCCAGCCGTCCGAACAGCGAAGCGGTCGGCGCACCGGGCCCCACCACGTCGAACACCCGCAGCACCGCCGCATCCAGCCCGGAGGCCAGCACCAGCTCCGTCCCGGCCAGCTTGGACACCCCGTACGGGCCGACCGGCCGCGGCTCGGCCTGCTCCGACACCGGCACCCCGCCGGGCACCGGCCCGTACTCGGCGGCCGAACCGACGTGCACCAGCCGGGCCGGCTCCCGGCTGCGCCGGATCGCCTCGCAGACCGTCGCGACGGCCAGCGTGTTCGACCGGATCAGGGTGCGCGAGCTGCCGTAGGTGGCGCCCGCGCAGTTGATCACCACCTGCGGCGCGACCGCGTCCAGGAAGCGGGCCAGCGCACCCGGGCTCCCGGCGGTCAGGTCGAAGCGGATGTCGGCCGAGTCGCGCCGGCCGAGCACCGTCACCTGCAACTCCTGGTCCATCAGCAGACGGTCGGTGACCCGGCGGCCGATGAAGCCGTCGGCGCCCAGCAGCAGCACCCTCATCGGGGGTGTCCTTCCACGAAGCGAGGTCGGGAGACGACCTGGCGGACTGAAATCAACGAACGGACGAAACGCAGATCGGGGATCGGAGTTCGGGACCGGGACCACGGAGCGGACCGGGGTCGCCGAACGGATCGGGGCCGCGGACGACGCGGCGGGTCAGCGGTGCGCGCCGGCCCGGCCGAGCACCGCCCAGGCGTACGCCAGCAGCGCCGCCGCGACGGCACCGCCGCCGAGCAGGAGGGCCGACGGCAGCGAGCGGCCCAGGGCGAGCAGCCCGAGCGTCGCGGCGGGCCCGGCCAGCGCGCCCACCGCTGCCGCCGCCGGCCGGTCGCAGCGCGCCAGCAGCGCGGGCAGCACCAGTAGCAGGCCCAGCACGCCCTGCGCCGCCCACGGCGCGGGGCCGGCCCGCTCGGCCGCCAGGTGCAGCAGCCCACCGTCGTGCCCCGGCCCCGGGCGCGGTGCGACGACGGCCAGCACGGCCAGGGCGGCGAAGGTCAGCACCGCGAGCACCGCCAGGTGCAGGGCGACCGCGACCGGCAGCACCGGCCGCATCCGGGACCGGAACTCCGCCAGCGTCCCCGCCGCGCCGAGGTGACCGCGGCCGACCTGCCGGTACCAGCGGGCCGCCCACTCGGCCGACCCGGCCGACACCGCCGCCGCGAGCACCAGCGCGACGGTCAACGGCCGGTCCCCGCCCGGTACGGCCGGCGGGAGCAGCAGCAGCCCGGCCAGCCCCAGTCCCCGTCCCGACCCGTGTCCCGGCGCGGCCGGTCCCCTCCGGGAGCCGGCCGGCCCGCCCGGCAGCGGCGCCGGCCCGAGCGCGTCCGCCGGACGGAACGGCCCGGCGGACGGCGGTCCCGGCTCGTCCCGCGGCGCGGTCAGCGCGGTCAGCGCGGGCAGCAGCACCAGCGGCACGGCGGCGGGCAGCAGCACCGGCCAGCGCGCGCCGAGCGCGGCCACCCCCGCGCAGGGCAGCGCGGCCAGCGCGGCGGCGGTCAGCGCCGCCCGGCCCGCGGCCCCGCGCCGCCCCGGCCGGACCGGCCCGGGCTCCGGCGGGCGGCGGGGCACCCGGGCGTACAGCTCGTCGGCGAGCGAGAACAGGTCGGCGTGCCGGCAACGGGCGGCGGCGTCCGGGCCGAGCCCGGCCTCCTCCAGCCCGGCGGCGATCTCCAGCGGGTCGACGGCGCGCTCGCACAGCTCGCGGTGCTCCGTCATGACCTCGCGCACCGGGTCCGCGCTGCTGCCGGGCGCCACGGCGCCGGACATCAGACGGCCTCCGCGAGCGCGGCGGGCTCCCGCTCGGCCGGCTGCCGCGCGCCGGAGTCCCCGTCGTCGCCGGGGGCGCCCGCCCGGCCGTCCGCCAGCCAGTACTCGGCGGGGCGGGCGAACGGCCGCGGCACCGGACCGCCCTCGCCGCCGCCCCCACCGCCGGGGAAGGCCGGGTACTGCGAGACCAGCTCCAGGTAGATCTCCCGGAAGGCGCCTATGACCGGCTCGACGGCGAAGCGTTCCTGCGCCCGCAGCCGCCCGGCCAGCCCGAGCCGGGCCCGCCGCTCCTCGTCGCGCAGCAACGCCAGGCAGGCGCCCGCCAGGGCGCGCGGATCGCGGGCGGGCACCAGCAGACCGGTCGGCCCGACCACCTCGCGGGCCACCCCGACGTCGGTGGACACCACCGCCCGGCCGCTGAGCATCGCGTCCGCGAGCAGCCGGGGGGCGCGCTGGGAGAGCGCCGAGAAGACGACCACCGTGCCGGACTCCCAGGCCCGCGCGAGCGACGCCGGCCGCCCGGCGAAGTCCACCGCCGCGGCCACCCCCAGCCGCTCGGCCAGCGCGGCGCAGTACGCCCGGTAGCCGGGCGCCGTCTCCTCGCCGTACAGGACCAGGCGGACACCGGGCAGTTCCTCGCGGACCCGGGCGAAGGCGTGCAGCGCCAGCTCGGGGTCCCGGCCGGGCTCCAGCGCGCCCGCCCACACCAGGGTCGGCGCGGCCGGCTCCGGCCCGGCGGCCGGGCGGTCCACCGCCGGCGTCCCCTCGTACACCACCCGGGTGCGCGCCGGGTCGGCCCCGCAGCGGCGCTGCCACTGCCGGTCGTGGGCGCTGCCGGGGGTCAGCACGGCCGCCTGCCGGTAGGTCTCCTCGGTGAGCGCCCGGAAGAAGGACAGCAGCAGCGCCCGCACCGGCCACCGGTAGGGCGCCTCGCGGTAGCCGAGGTACTGCTCGCGCAGGTGCAGCCCGTGCTCGGTGACGGCGAACGGCACCCCGTGCAGGTGCCGGGCGACCAGCGCGGGCAGCGCGGCGAGCCCGCCGCCGACCACGTGGCACAGGTCGGCCGCGCCGAGGCCGCCCGGGCCGGTGCCGTACCAGGGCGCGGACAGCGGCCGCAGGAACTGCTCCAGCAGGTCGGCCGCGACCAGCACGTCGCACACCAGCGGCTGTCCGGCCGAGGTGTCCGCGCCGGGCAGCCGCCAGGTCCGCTCCAGGATCCGGCGGGCGTGCCCGGAGGCCAGGAAGGCGGGCAGCGTGCCGTCCTCGCCGGACAGCACCGCCAGCCGGTACAGCCCGGGGCCGAAGCCGGCCCGCTCCCCCGGCAGCACCAGTGCCCGCACCAGTTCCTCGTACGCCCCGGCGTACCGGCGTCTGCGCAGCGCACCGGGCGCCCGCCCGGCGGGCCGGGGCCCCCACAACGCCAGGTCGCGGGCGTCGCGCCACAGCGGCGACGGCCGCTCGACGGCGCCCGGTCCCCGTTCCCCGCTGAGCCGGTACAGCGCGAAGTCGTGCTCCGGCAGGCCCCGGGCCAGCCGGTCGCACCAGCCTCCGGCGCCACGCTGGGAATACGGACGGGCACCCTCGGTGAGCAGGGCAACGCGCACGGGAGACCTCCAGGGCAGAGTGGATTCGCGGGCGGATCACGGACGGATCGACGGACGGCCGAGCGGCCGGGGCGCCCCCGCGCGGCGGCCGGGGAGCCGGTCGGCCGGGCCGGTGCCGCGGCGGTCCGACGGCGCGGCGCCGCCGCCGCGGCGGGCTGGCCCGGCGAGCGCACTGCCGCTCCCGACGACTGGGCGCGGGGAGTACTCGGGGGGCGCCGCGGCTA
>NZ_JBHWCL010000069.1:0-18676 GCF_042735125.1 Kitasatospora sp. NPDC059599
GCCCGAAGCCACCCACCGCGCAGGACGCGTTCCGGCTCGCCCCCGCGCTGGTCGACGCGCGGTTCGACGTGCTCGGAGCGGCGGCCGAGGGCTGCGACGCGATCCTGGCGACCGGACTGATGCCGGCCGGTGCGCGGGACGTCGCCGAGCACCTCGGGATCCCGTACGTCCTCGCCTGCTTCCACATCCTCGGACTGCCGTCGCAGCACTTCCGGCCCGGGGCGCGGCCGGGCACGCCGTCCCCGCAGGAGGAGACCGACCACCGGGTGCTGTGGGAGCAGGACGCCCAGCGGGTCAACGGGCTGTACGGCGAAGCGCTCAACCGTCACCGGTCGGTGCTCGGCCTGCGGCCGGTCGACAACGTCCGCGACCACGTCCTCACGGAGCGGCCGTGGGTGGCCGCGGACCCGACGCTCTGCCCCGCGCAGGGCATGACCGAACTCGACCCGGTGCAGACCGGCGCGTGGATCCTGCCCGACGACCGTCCGCTGCCGGCCGACCTGGAAGCCTTCCTGGACGCCGGTGACCCGCCCGTCTACGTGGGCTTCGGCAGCATGGCCGCGCACGCCCCGGAGGGCATCGCCCGGGTCGCGGTCGACGCGGGCCGCGCACTCGGCCGCCGGGTGGTCCTCGCCCGCGGCTGGGCCGGTCTGGCGGCCGTCGACGACGGGGACGACTGCCTGGTCGTCGGCGAGGTCAACCAGCAGGCGCTGTTCCGCCGGGCGGCCGCCGTCGTCCACCACGGTGGCGCGGGCACCACCACCGCGGCGGCCCTCGCCGGTGCGCCCCAGGTCGTCGTCCCCCGGATCGCGGACCAGCCGCACTGGGCCGCCCGCGTGGCCGAGTTGGGCATCGGCGCCGCGCACCCCGACCCCGTGCCGACCGTCGACTCCCTGTCCGCCGCGCTCACCACGGCCCTGGCGCCCGAGACCCGCGCACGCGCGCGGGCCGTGGCCGGGACGATCCGCACCGACGGGGCGGAGGTGGCCGCGAAGCTGCTGTTCGAGGCCGTGGCCGACCGGGTCGGGACGCACGGGGCCAGGTGAGCCGAGGGCGGTGGGTGAGCCGAGGGCGGTGGGTGCGGCGAGGCCTGGCGAGCCGAGGGCGTCGGCTTCGGTGCGGCCGGGCGAACGGCCACCCGGGCCGGATGAGTTCGGCCCCCGCAAGGCCGTCCCTCCGAACGGCCCGGGTGGTGCGTCGGCCACGGCCGGCCCCGTTCCGGCAGCGTTCCGGCTACCGGGCTCCGGGCATCGGCCCGGTCCGTTAGGGTGCCCACCGGCGCGCCCGGCCACCGCAGGCCGGCGCGAGGGGAGGGCGGCATGACCGACGGTACGCGCGAGGGATCCCGGCAGGACGGCGACGGCATCCAGTGGCTCGCGGAGGTCGGCCTGCCGGGCACCGGCTCGCCGGGAACGGGCGGGCCCGACACGGACGGTGAGGTCGGCGGGGTCGTGTTCGCCCGGGGGATCCCGCCGGAGGAACTCGCCCGCCGCATGGGCGCCGACCCGGCCGCGGGGACCGCACCGATCAGCGGCACCGAGATCCGGACCCTGGACATCGACGTCTACCGCCCCGGCGACGACAGCGACGGCGTGATCCGGGTCGGGGAGTGCGGGGGCTGGTCGTTCGCCATCGAGTACGGCGACTCCACGGGCGGCGAGCTGCTCACCGAGATAGCGCGCGACGGCGTCGAGGTGGTCCACTTCCGCCCCATGCCCGAGCAGCCGCCGGCACTCCTCGACTACGCCCGCGACGGCGCCGTGCTGTGCGGCTTCGGCCTCGGCGAGGAGCGCTGGCGCTGGGGCCAGGAGCCCGACCTGCTGGTGCCGGACCTCGTCGCCGCGAGCGTCCTGGAGACGGACGGCGTCACCCCGTCCGCCCCCGCGGGCGGAGGCGGCGCGGACGCCCGCCGCCGCACCCTCGGCGCCGTCGAGCGGCGCTTCGGACTGAGCCTGCCCCGGGCCGTCTTCGACGGGCTGCGCCTGCCCGCGTACGCCGTTCGCGGCACGCCGGGGATGCAGCCCGGGTGAGCCTCGGGTGCGCGCGGCGCGGGCGGTGACGGTCCTGGCGAGCGCCGCGAGCATCGCGAACCGGGTCGGGGCCGCGAACCGGGCAGGCGCCGCGAACCGGGCCGATCCAGAGAGCAGCGCGAGCGCCGCGAGCGCCGCGGACACCGCGAACACCGTGCAGACGGCGGACACCTCGGCCATGACGGGCCTCCTCCCCGGGCCCGTGGACAGGGCCCTCGATGACCGCCATCCTTGCGCGGCACTGGACGTGCGCACATGTGCCGATCGGGAGGTTCTCGGGCCCGGATTCCCGGCTGGACCCTGCCGATCGGCAGGGTGGGCGAGGGGCTGCCCCGCGGTTCTCCTGCCGGGCCCGCCCGGGGCCTGCCGCCCGCACGGGCGTCGGCATCTCGCCCACGGCAACCGGACGTTGACACCCGGCCGGAGGCCGGCGAAGGATCCGATCATGCGGTCCGAGGAAGAACCGACCGCGATCGAGGACCGTGTCGCCGCGGCGACCCCCGGGCCGTGGGTGGGCTGGACGGAGACCCGGCAGGGGATCGGCGGCGAGAGCTTCGTACGGCTGCGCGCCGATGCCGAGGAGGACGACGAGCGCTACCTGACCCGCGTCACCGCCGGCCGCCGGGTCGTCGGGCCGGACCCCGAGGTCGACGCCGACGTCGACTTCATCGCCGCCGCCCGCCAGGACGTGCCGCGTCCGGTCGTCGAGGTCAGGCGGCTGCGGGAGACCTCCGGCCGGGCGCACGCCGCGGACTGACGGGAGGCCTCCGGCCGGGCCGGCCACCGCCGTGACACCGAACGCCCGACCCTGCCGCCGGCCGCGAGGCCTCAGCCGTCAGCCCCGGGGCCCTCCCGGGGAGGTCCGACCTGTACCCCGCCTCCCCGGCCGGCGCCTCCCCGTCCGGCGGCGCCCGTGCGTCCGGGGTGCCAGGCGGCGAGGTGGGCGGTGAGGACGGCGGCCGGATCCGGGGTGGTGTCGCGGAGGGTGACTACGGCGGCGGTGATCACCTCGCAGTGTTCGCCCCGAAGGTCGGCGACGGTGTGGCTGACGCCTTTGCGGGGGTCGGCGCCGAGGACGCCGAGGAGGGCTTCGGCGACCTCGCCGGCCTCCTCCTGGATCTCGATCACCCGGAGCGTCGGCAGCGGCTGCCCGAGGAGCGCCCGGTGCGCGGTGGGGTGGCGGTGGACGGCGTCGATCACGCCCCGGCCCCGGCGCGGGAGGCGGCGTCCCCGTTCCCGCCGGTCCCGGTCCCGGTCCCGGTCGCGGTCGCGGTCGCGGTCGCGGGCCCGCGCCCGGTCGCTGCACCCGCCACCGCCCCGGCCGCCAACCGGGACCGCAGCCGGCGCAGGTGGACGTCGAGGTCCGGCGGAACCCTCATCCCCGGCGCCTCGGCGATCGGGAGGAGCCGCAGTGCCCGGCCCTCGCCGCGGACCGGTTCGGACGGGTCGACGTCCACGACCGCGTGGAAGGCGGGCCGACGGGCGGGCGCGTCGTCCTCGTCCTCGTCCGGGCCCGGGAGCGGGCCCGGGTGGTGGGGGCGCAGCCCGGGCACGTCCAGCCCGGTCTCCTCGCGCAGCTCGCGCAGCTCGCGGACGGCGGTGCGGCGTCTCGCCGGGCTCGCGGTGTCCGCCGGGGACGACCCGGTGGGCGGCCACTGGATGTCCGGCGTGTCGTCGCGCAGTCGGAGCAGGGTCTCCTGGCGGTAGTCGGTGACGAAGGCGGCCACGCTGTCGACGTCGGCGTGGCCGGCCTCGTCGCACGCGGTGGTGCCGTTGCTCGACTCGCCCTCTGTGCCCGGTGGCCGGTGCCCGGTGGCCGGTGCCCGGTGCCCGGTGCCCGGCGCCCGGTGCGAGCGGGCCGGCGGCGGTAAGGGCGCCGCCGGGTGGGCCGGGTGGGCCGGGTGAACCCTCACCCGGGTGGCCGGTGGCAGGGCGCGCGGCGCGCGCCCCCGGCCGGGGGCTTCCGGAAGGCAGCGCGGGATCCAGGCGCCTAGGGTCTGTGGTGCGTCGACCGGGCCGTGCGCCGGGCGCACGCCGTCCCGCCGCGCGCCAGGGTGACCGGCCGACCCGAGAGGTGGACCCGCCCCATGCACACCGTCGTCCGGAGCGCCGGATCGCTCGGCCTGGCCGCGCTGCTGCTCACCGCCGCGACCGGCTGCCAGGGCGACGGCTCGTCCGCCGCCGAGCCCGCGCCGACCTCCCCGGTCGCCGACACCTCCGCGAGCGCCACCGGACCGGCCGCCCAGAAGCTGGACTGGCACGCATGCGGCGCCCCCGTCGCCGCCCAGGGCGGCACCGGCACGGCGCCGGCCGCCGACTGGCAGTGCGCCACCCTCAAGGCCCCGTTGGACCACACCAAGCCGGACGGCAGGACGATCGACCTCGCGCTGATCCGCAGCAAGGCCAAGGACGAGCAGCACCGGATCGGCTCGCTGCTCTTCAACTTCGGCGGTCCCGGCGCCTCCGGCGTGGCCACCCTGCCCGCGCTCGCCCCGGCCTACGCCTCCCTCAACACCCGCTACGACCTGGTGAGTTTCGACCCGCGCGGGGTCGGCGCCAGTGCCGGGGTGGCGTGCCTGGACGACAAGGCGACGGACGCCTCCGCGGCCGTCGACGACACCCCGGAGACCCCGGCGGCGGTGAAGGCCCTGGACGACAGCAACGCGCAGTTCGTCGCCGCCTGCGAGCACAACTCGGCGGCGGTGCTGCCGTACGTGGACACCGAGAGCGCCGCCCGGGACATGGACCTGATGCGGCAGGTGCTGGGCGACCCGAAGCTCTCCTGCTTCGGCATCAGCTACGGCACCCAGCTCGGCGGCGTGTACGCGCACCTGTTCCCGCAGGAGGTCGGCCGGATGGTGCTGGACTCGGTGGTCGACCCGACGAAGGACCCGGAGCAGTCCGCGCTCGGCCAGGCCCAGGGCTTCCAACTCGCCCTGGGCGACTTCATGAAGGCCTGTGCCGCCCAGCTCGGCGCCTCCTGCCCGACGGGTGCCGGCGGTGACGAGGGCACCGCGAAGGTCGTCGCGCTGCTGCAGAAGTTGGAGCAGTCACCGCTGCCCACCGAGGACGGGCGGCAGCTCACCGAGTCCCTGGGCGTCACCGGGATCGCCGGCGCCCTGTACAGCCAGGAGAGCTGGCCCGCGCTGGCCGCCGGCCTCACCGAGGCGATGGACCAGGGCACGGGTACGACGTTGCTGCAGCTCGCCGACGGCCTGAACGGGCGTGACGCGCAGGGGCACTACAGCAACCTGAGCGCCGCGAACCGGGCGATCAGCTGCGTGGACGAGCGGCAGCGCTACTCCGACCAGGACGTCCAGCAGCAGCTGCCGTCCTTCCAGGCCGCCTCCCCGGTGTTCGGTGCCTTCACCGCCTGGGGACTGACGGGTTGCACCGGCTGGCCCGTCCCGGGCAAGGGCGACCACCCGGAGGTCGCCGCGCCGGGCGCCGCGCCGGTCCTGGTGGTCGGCACCACCGGCGACCCGGCGACCCCGGTGGAGGGCGCCCGTGCGATGGCGCAGCAGCTCGGCGCGGGCGTCGGTGTGACCGTCACCCTGCAGGGCGAGGGACACGGCGGCTACAACACCGGGAACCCCTGCCTGAAGCAGACCGTGGACGCCTACCTGCTGGACGGCACGGTGCCGCCGGACGGGACGACCTGCAGCTGAGAGCGGGCCGCCGGCCGGGGGTCGAACCGGACCGGACCGAACCGAATCGGACCGAACCGGCCTCGACCGGCCCGGAGCAGCCCGAAGTGGCCCAATAGAAGCGGTATGGATTGGATCTGTTGAGTGGTCCACTTGGCCGCTAGGCTCGTCGACGTGACGAACAACCTGACGAACAGCCAGCCGAACGACCTGGCGAACGACCCGACGACCACCGCGACCACCGACACCGCGACCGGCGGCCAGCCGAAGGCCACCAAGGTCGACTTCTACTTCGACCCCGTCTGCCCGTTCGCCTGGATCACCTCCCGGTGGATCCTGGAGGTCGACCGCCAGCGCGAGCTGGACCTCACCTTCCGGGTGATGAGCCTGTCCGTCCTCAACGAGGGCCGCACCGACCTGCCCGAGCGCTACCAGCGACTGATGACCACCGGCTGGGGCCCCGTCCGGGTCTGCATCGCGGCCGCGGAGAAGCACGGCCAGCACGTGCTGCGCGACCTGTACACCGAGCTCGGCACCCGGTTCCACGACCAGGACCGGCCCGCCGACGACGCGGTCATCCGCGAGGCCCTGGTCGCGGCCGGTCTGCCCGAGGAACTGGCCGACGCGGCGAACAGCACCGAGTACGACATCGCGCTGCGCAAGAGCCACCACGAGGGCATGGACCCGGTCGGCGAGGAGGTCGGCACCCCGACCATCCACGTGGACGGCGTCGCCTTCTTCGGCCCGGTGCTGACCGCGATACCGCGCGGGGAGGACGCCGTCCGGGTGTTCGAGGGCGTCCGGCTGCTGTCCGGGTACCCGAAGTTCTTCGAGCTCAAGCGGACCCGGACGGGCTCGCTCGACTTCTCCTGACCCGCCGGGGACTGCGGTCCCGGCGCCCGCGGCGGGGGTGGGCGCGGGGGAGCCGGAGCGGTACCGCCGGCCTTCGGACTCCCGTCCGGGCGCCGAGCGTCCGACCATGGAGGCGGAGGCTCTATGGCCCCCGAGAGGCGGTGAGCGTGGATGATCGCACGAATCCGGTTGGGTACTGCCCGGCACGCCGCGACACCTTCCGGTTCCGGGTCGGGCTCCGGACCGCCCGCCGGGCCGGGGCCGGCGCCGGACCGGGCGTCGCGCCCCGGTCCTTCGGCGAAGCGCGATCCCGGCCGGAGCCCCGGCTGGAACACCGCTCGGGGCCCGGGCCGCGACCCCACCCGAGGTCCGGGCCGCGGCCCCGAGCAGGGCCCCGGGGGCCCGCCCAAGCCCCCGCCGCCCTCGTGGCGCCGCTGGCTGCTGCCCGTCGCCGTCCTGGCGACGCTGCTCCTGCTGGTGCTGTTCTCCAGCCCCGGCAGGCCCGGCAACCGCTACGCCTACACCGACTTCGTGAACCGGGTCGACACCGGCCAGGTGCAGACGGTGAACGTCAGCGACACCGGTGCGGTCAGCGGCACGCTCAAGGACGGCACCCGCTTCACCAGCCAGATCCCCACCGCGCTGGACACCTCCCAGCTCAGCCGGGCACTCGGCGACCAGCACGTCACCGTCACCGGCACCCGCTCCGCCGGCGGCAGCTCGCTCTGGTCCACGCTGCTGCTGTTCCTGCCGCTGCTGCTCTTCGGCGGACTCTTCCTCTGGTCGGGCCGGATGGCCGCGAAGTCGCTGGGCGGCGGGTTGAGCGCCATCGGCCGCTCCCGGGCGAAGATCATCGAGGCCGAGCGGCCGGCCACCGGGTTCGCCGACGTCGCCGGGTACGAAGGGGTGAAGCAGGAGGTCAGCGAGGTGGTCGACTTCCTGCGTAGTCCGGAGCGCTACGCCGCCGCGGGCGCCAAGGGGCCGCGCGGGGTGATCATGGTGGGGCCGCCCGGCACCGGCAAGACCCTGCTGGCCCGGGCCGTCGCGGGAGAGGCCGAGGTGCCGTTCCTGTCCGTGACCGGCTCCGGCTTCGTGGAGATGTTCGTCGGCGTCGGCGCGTCCCGGGTCCGCGACCTCTTCGACGAGGCCCGCAAGCGCGCCCCGTCGATCGTGTTCATCGACGAGATCGACGCCGTCGGCGCCCGCCGGGCGGGCGGCACCCGGGTCGGCGGCAACGACGAGCGCGAGCAGACCCTGAACCAGCTGCTCGCCGAGATGGACGGCTTCGACCAGAGCACCGGCATCGTCGTCATCGCCGCCACCAACCGGCCGGACGCCCTCGACCCGGCGCTGCTGCGCCCCGGTCGCTTCGACCGGCAGGTCACCGTACCGCTGCCCAACCAGGCCGAACGGTCGGCCATCCTGGCCGTGCACACCCGGGGCAAGACCCTCGCCCCGGACGCCGACCTGGACCGGATCGCCCGCGGCACCCCCGGCTTCTCCGGCGCCGACCTCGCCAACCTGGTCAACGAGGCCGCCATCAACGCCGTGCGCGCCGAGCGGGCCACCCTCACCGCCGACGACCTCGACGCCGCCCGCGACCGGGTGCTGCTCGGCCGCCGGGAGTCCTCCAACGCGCTGCTGCCCGAGGAACGGCACGCCGTCGCCGTGCACGAGTCCGGGCACGCCCTGGTGGCCGCGCTGTGCGAGCACGCCGACCCGGTCGCCAAGGTGACCATCCTCCCGGCCGGTGTCGCCCTCGGCGCCACCGAGCAGCTGCCCGAGGCGGAGCGGCACCTCTACAGCGAGGGCTACCTGACCGATCTGCTCACCGTCCAGCTCGGTGGACGGGCGGCCGAGCTGGTGGTCTTCGGCGAAGGGTCCACGGGTGCCGCCAACGACCTCGCCAACGCCACCTCGGTCGCCACCCGGATGGTCCGCGAGTTCGGCCTGTCCCCGGAACTCGGCCCGGTCGGCTACTCCAGCGGCAGCCCGCACTACCTCGGCGACAGTCCGGAGGACCTGCTGCGCCGCCCGTACTCCGAGCGGACCCAGCGCGCCGTGGACGAGGCGGTCGCGGACCTGTTGCGGAAGGCCGAGCGCCGGGCCCTCGGGCTGCTGACCGAACACCGGCACCACCTGGACGAGTTGGCGAGGCTGCTGGTCGCCCGGGAGACGGTGGACGGCGGCCTTGTCCTCGACATCCTGACGCACCCGAAGGGGCCGGAGGCGGCGGAGGGGGCGTCGGACGCGCCGGTGGCCACGGTGCCCCCGGTGCCCCCGGTGCCCCCGGTGTCGCTGGAGAAGCCCCGCCCGCCGGGCTTCCGGGACCCTACGGGGTAGGCGGCCGCTCGAAGAAGGTCTCCAGCACGACGGTCGCCTGCGTCCCGTTCACGCCGTCGATCGCGTAGAGGCGCCGCAGCACGTCCTGGAGCTGTTCGGTGGTCGTCGTCCGCACCTTGACCAGCACCGAGGCGTTGCCCGCGATGATGTGCGCCTCCTCTATCTCGGGGATCGCGGCGAACGCCTGCGCCGAGTCGCCCATCCAGGCGGAGGAGTCCACCATCACGAAGGAGAGCACACCGAGCCCGAGGCTCTTCGGGTCCACCTCCACCGTGGTGCGGCGGACCACGCCGCGTTCCCGGAGTTTGCGCACCCGCTCGTGCGCCGCCGCCGTGGACAGCCCCACGGCCTTGCCCAGCGCCGCGTACGCCTGCCCGGCGTCCCGTTGCAGCAGGGAGAGCAGCGCGCGGTCGGTGTCGTCGAGGTGATCGGTGGTGGCCATGGTGGGACCATACCGCGTTCTGGCATACTCCAGGTCGTCGGAACGACATTCGGTCAACTGCGGCATGAGGTGAATGATGTCTGGCACCATCGAGTTCGGGCTGTACGAGATCCTGGACGACCGGTTCCGTCGGTGCGCCAACGGCGACGTCCGGCTGGAGAAGCTGTACGGCGACTGCCGCTGGGCCGAGGGGCCGCTCTACCTGCCCGCCTGGCGCCAGGTGATCTGGAGCGACATCCCCAACGACCGCCTGCTGCGCTGGGACGAGGCCACCGGCACGGTCGGCGTCTTCCGCTCCCCGGCCGGGCACCCCAACGGCAACACCCTCGACCGCGAGGGCCGGCTGATCAGCTGCGAACAGGGCAACCGCCGGGTCACCCGCACCGAGCACGACGGCCGGATCACCGTCCTCGCCGACCGGTTCCAGGGAAAGCGGCTCAACTCGCCCAACGACGCGGTGGTCCGCTCGGACGGCGCGATCTGGTTCTCCGACCCGGACTTCGGCATCACCACCGACTACGAGGGCCACCGCGCCGAATCCGAGATCGGCGCCCGCAACGTCTACCGGATCGACCCGGACACCGGCGAGGTGCGAATCGCCGCGGACGGCTTCGAAGGCCCCAACGGGCTGGTCCTCTCCCTCGACGAGCGGCAGCTCTACGTCAACGACAGCCGGGCCGGACACATCCGCGTCTTCGACATCCAGGACGACGGCACCCTCACCGGTGACCGGATCTTCGTCAAGGGCGTCGGCGCGCGCTTCGACAACATCCGCTTCGACCTCGACGGACGGCTCTGGGCGGCGGCCTTCGGTGACGGAGTCCACTGCTACGCCCCCGACGGCACCCTCATCGGCCGTATCCTCGTCCCCGAACCCGTCTCGAACCTCACCTTCGGCGGCCCGAAGAACAACCGCCTGTTCATCACCGCCACCACCTCGCTGTACTCGCTGGTGACGACGATGACGGGCCCGTTCCGCGTCACCAGCCCCGAGGAGTCCGAATGACCGAACCCCTGGCCGTCCAGCGGGAGATCGCCCGCGCCCTCGACGTGGCACCCGTCCCCGACCCCGGGCAGGAGGCCGACCGCCGGGTGGCCTTCCTGGCCGACCGGACCCGGGCCGCCGGCGCGCGCACCCTCGTCCTCGGGATCAGCGGCGGCGTCGACTCCACCACCGCCGGACGGCTGTGCCGGCTCGCCGTCGACCGGCTGCGCGCCGAAGGGTACGAGGCGGCGTTCTGTGCGATGCGGCTGCCCTACGGGGTACAGGCGGACGAGGACGACGCCCGGCGGGCGGTCGCCTTCATCGAACCGGACGAACTGCTCACCGTCGACGTCAAGCCCGCGACCGACGCCGCCCTGGACGCCCTGCTCGCCGCCGGCCTGACCTTCGCCGACCACGCCCACGAGGACTTCGTCCGGGGCAACGTCAAGGCCCGCCAGCGGATGGTGGTCCAGTACGCGGCGGCGGGCGCCAACGGCGGACTGGTCGTCGGGACCGACCACGCGGCGGAGGCGGCCGTCGGCTTCTTCACCAAGTACGGCGACGGGGCCGCCGACGTGATGCCGCTGTCGGGACTGACGAAGCGTCAGGTGCGTGCGATCGCCGAGGCGTTGGGGGCTCCCGCCGAGCTGGTCAAGAAGACCCCGACCGCGGACCTGGAGAACCTCGCCCCCGGCCGCCCCGACGAGGACGCGCTCGGCGTCACCTACGACGCCCTGGACGACTTCCTGGAGGGCCGACCGGTCGGCGAGGAGGTCTTCGCGACCGTCCTCGGCCACTACCGCCGCACCGAGCACAAGCGCGGCCTGCCCATCGTCCCGGGCCGGCCGTGACGGCGGACCGCGACGGCCGCGCGGCGGCGGACCGCAGCGGCGGCACGGTGACGGACCACGACGGTGGCACGGTGGCGGACCGCGACGGCGGCACGGCGGGGGCCCGGAGCGGGCGCGAGGCCGGGGCCGTCGTCGGTGCGGCGGTGGGCGACGCCCTCGGCGCGCCCTACGAGTTCGGCCCGGCCGGCGCCTTCTCGGCCCGTTTCCCCGACACCCCCGGCGAGCTGGTCGCGGGTGGCGGATGGGCGCGCGGCGAGGCCACCGACGACACCCAGATGGCCGTCCTGGTTGCCGAATCCCTGGTCGAGCGAGGAGGGTTGGACCTCCCCGACATCTTCGACCGGTTCCGTCGCTGGGCCGCCGCCGACCCCAAGGACATCGGCATCCAGACCGAGTCCGTCCTCACCAGCGGACTGCCCTGGGACCTCGCGGCCGCCGTCCACTTCAACACCACCCTGCGCGCTGCCGGCAACGGCGCCCTGATGCGCGCCTCGACCTCCGCGGTCGCCTTCGCCCGCGCCGGACGGCAGGCGACCATGGACGCCGGGCGCCGCATCGCCGCCCTCACCCACGGGGACCGTGCCGCCTGGGAGGGCACGGCGATCTTCCACGAGCTGGTCCGCCTCGCCCTCGACGGTGCCGACCCGCTCGACGGCATTGCCGAGGTCCTGGCCCACGTCGACCCCGACAGCCGCGCGCGCTACGCCACCGTCCTGGCCCCCGACTGGCATCCCGACCGGGCCACCGAGCCCAACGGCGCCGTCTGGCCCTGCCTGGGCTCGGCGGTCTGGGCGCTGCGCACCACCGACGGGTTCGAGCCCGCCCTCCGCGCCGCGATCGACCTCGGCGGCGACACCGACACCGTCGCCGCCGTCACGGGTGGGCTGGCCGGGGCGCGGTACGGCCTGGATGCCGTCCCGCGGCGCTGGACCGAGCCGCTGCACCTGACGCTGCCCGGGTTCGGCGGGCGGGTTCGGCGGACTGCGGAACTGCTCGACCTGGCCGGTCGGTTGGCGTCGTTCGGCTGACGGTCCGGGCAGTCCGGCGCAGGCAGCCCGGAGCGGCCGGCCCGTGGGCGCCCACGCGGGGGTGGGCGCCTACCAGGGGATGGACGCGGTCGGCGGGTGGACGACCATGGCGACGACCAGCAGCGCCGGGAGCGCCAGGTTGCCGAGGACGGCGCCGAGCATCGCGCAGCGCCAGCGGCGGTGCGGGGTCGACCGGCGGCCCGCGGCGAGCGAGCCCAGCAGAGCGGCGAAGAGGATCAGGACGGTCAGGAGGAGCGTCGCGTTCACCGCGTCGCGACGCGCGTTCGAGGCCCGGGCGCCCTCCAGGAACAACGACAGCAGCCATCCGTCGGCCGTCGCCGCCAGGCCGCCCAGGACCACGGCGAGGACCGCGTCGGACGTCTCCCGGCCCTTCCCCCTGATGTCCGTCGATGTCATTGCGCCCGTCCCCCGGTGCCGACCCGATCACGTGCCTCGCTACGGTACCGGGGAGGCGGTCGGGAACCGAAGGGGCGGGAGTGCCCGCGACCCGACCGCGTGGATCGACGTGCGAGGGGGACGAAGTGACGGGGGAGCAGCTCGCGGTGGTGTCCGGCGGCGGCACCGGGATCGGCCGGGCGATCGCGGCCCGGCTGGCCGGGGACGGGTACCGGGTGGTGGTCGTCGGGCGCCGGGCGGCCGTGCTGGAGCAGGCCAAGGAGGAGATCGAGTGGACGGTGGGCCCGGGCCGGGTCGTCCCGGTGGTCGCCGACCTGACCGACCCGGAGGCGGTCGGCGCGGCGGCTGCCAGGATCGCCGAACTCGGCCCGGTGGACGCACTGGTGAACAACGCGGGGGCGATCATCACCCCGCCCGAGGACGACGGCCTGGCCGCCCTGGCCCGCTCCTGGCGGCACGACCTGGACACCAACCTGCTCACCGCCGTGCTGCTGACCACTGCCCTGCAGGGCGCGTTGCGCCGGCCCGGCGGGCGGCTGGTGGTGATCAGTTCGGCGGCGGCCCAACGCGGTGGCGCGGGCCCGCACTCGGCCGGCTCCTACGCCGCCGCGAAGGCCGCCCTGCACGGCTGGGCCTTCGGTCTGGCCCGGCAGTTGGGGCCGGACGGGATCACGGTCAACGTGCTCGCACCCGGCTACATCGAGGAGACCGAGATCTTCGGCGCGGGGTGGAGCGAGGACTTCCACGCCCGGAAGGTCGCCGACACCCTGGTCGGCCGGGCCGGCACCCCCGCCGACGTGGCCGACGCGGTCGGCTACCTGGTCTCCCCGGCCGCGGGGTACGTGACCGGGCAGATCATCGGCGTCAACGGCGGTGCGGTGCTCGGACGCTGACGGGCGGGGGCGGGGGCGATGCCGGGCGCCGGCGCGTTCATCGATCGTCAACCGGGCGACCCTACGGTGGGTCCGACCACGAACCGCAGTGCCGACCGCAGGAGCCCCCGCTGTCCAGGATCATCACCACCGCCCTGCCCGCCCACGGCCACACCGGTCCGCTGCTGGCCGTCTCCGCCGACCTCGCCGCCCGGGGGCACGAGGTGGTGTTCCTCGGGGGCGCCCGGTTCGCCGTGGCGGCGGAGCGGGCGGGGGTGCGCTTCGTCGCGCTGCCCGCCGGGGCGGACTTCGACGACCGTGACCTCGACACGAGCTTCCCCGGCCGGTCGAGCCTGCCGCCCGGTCCGGAGCGGCTCGCCTTCGACGCGCGGCACGTGTTCCTCGACCCGATACCCGTCCAGTACCGGGCCCTGCTCGCGCTGCTGGCGGACTTCCCGGCGGACGCCGTGATCGCGGACGCCTTCCTGCAGGGCGCGCTGGCGCTGGCGCTGGCCCGGCCGCGGCCGGAACGTCCGGCCCTGATCGGCATCGGGGTCACCCCGTCGATGCTGCCGAGCGTGGACACCGCGCCCTTCGGGCCCGGGCTGCCGCCGCTGCCGGGGGAGGAGGGCCGGGCCCGCAACCGGGCCCTGCGGGAGGAGGCGGACCGGCGCGGCGAGCCGCTGCGCCGGCACGCCGAGGAGGTGTACGCGGAACTGGGCGTCCGGCTGCCGGAGGGCCCGCGCGGGCTGGCCGCGGTGACCGTGCCGGACCACTTCCTGCAGCTGACCGTGCCGGGCTTCGAGTATCCGCGCAGCGACGCGCCGGCCGGCTACCGGCTGATCGGCGCGCTCCCGGGCCCGATCGGGAGCGAGCAGCCGCTGCCGCCGTGGTGGGACGAGGTGACCGGCGGGCGACCGGTCGTCGTGGTGACCCAGGGGACGCTGGCCAACACCGACCTCGGGGAACTGGTCGCCCCGACCGTCACCGCCCTGGCGGGGCGGGACGTGCTGGTGGTCGCCGCCACCGGACGTCCGGAGGGGCCGCGGGCGCTCGCCGAGCGAATCGGCGGCCTGCCCGGCAACGTGCGGGCCGTCGACCACGTCCCGTTCGAGCGACTGCTGCCGCACACCGACGTGCTGGTCACCAACGGCGGTTACGGCGGGGTGCAGACCGCGCTGCGGTACGGGGTGCCACTGGTCGTGGCCGGGGCGAGCGAGGACAAGCCGGAGGTGGCGGCCCGGGTCCGGTGGTCGGGCGTGGGGCTCGACCTGCGGACGGGCCGCCCGGCGCCGGACGAGGTCGGCCGTGCGGTCGACCGGGTGCTCGGCGAGGGCCGGTTCCGCGAGCGGGCCCGCGCGCTGGGTGCGGAGTTCGCCGAGTACCGGCCGTTCGACACCATCGCCGAGCTGGTGGAGTCGCTCGGGCGCTGAGCCGCGCCGACGAGGGGCCGGGTGACCCCGTCGACGGACCGGCGGCGGGTACGAAGCCGGCGCGCCGACGGACCGGTGCGCCGATGGACCGGGCGCGCCGACGGACCGGGCACGCGGACACGGACCGGTACGCCGACGGACCGGGCACGCGGGCGAAACGATTCGTCAGTCCCCGTCGGCGTCGGCCTCGGGCGTCGGCGCGCCGCCGGCCCTGCTGATGCCGAGCTTGACCTCGGCGGTGGTCCAGTCGGTGGCGATCGCCTGCTGGGCGGCGGCGAGGGTGACCTGGCCCTTGCAGATCGCGGTGTGCAGGTGGGTCTCCACCGAGTCCTTGGGGTTGTTCGGACCCTTCCCCGGGACGTGGCCGGGGGAGGGCGGCTGGATCCAGAGGTTGCGCGCGTCGTTGGGGTCGCCGCCGAGCTGCAGGCTGATCAGGTGGTCGTACTCGGCGTCGCCCATCGGGCCGGTGTAGCCGTAGGACTTGGCGTTCTCGGTCTTCTCCTTGCCGGTGAGGTTCGCCGGCGGGCGGATGCCCGACGTGTAGCCGCCCGTCTTGCAGATGGTGTCCTTGAGGTTGTCCTGGCTGACCGCCGGGCTGATCGCACCCGGCGTGCAGTTCGGGTCGGGCAGCGGCTGCTTGTCCGCGGTGTAGCGGTAGTGACAGCTGCCGGGTGCGGGTTGCGGCTGGACCTCGTAGGAGCTCTTCGGGCCGGGGCCGGTCACGATCGCGGCCGGGGCGGCGTCGCCGGCAGCGGGCGCGGAGCTGCGGCCGGCGGACCCCTTGGCGGTGTGGCCGCCGCCGGGCGAGCAGCCGGCGGCTGCGGCGAGCAGGACGGCCGCGGCCGCGGCCACGGCCAGGGCGCGGCGGGCGGGAGCCGGCACGGGTTCCTCCATCGGGGTGTGCGTGAGCTGCGGACACCCGGATGGCGGGGGCCGCGCCAGCGGACACTACCGTGTCGACAGGGCCGAACGGGTGACGCCACGTCCGGGCGGAGGAAGCCTTTGCCGGGCGCGCGGAACCGTTTCCGCACTGCACCCGCGTTCCCCCGCCCGCCCGTGCCCGGTCGTCCGTACCCGCCCGGTCGTCCCTGGTCGTCCTTACCTCGCCCGACCGTGCCCGACCGGCCGCCCCCGCCCGGTCGCTGTCCCGGGCCGCCCCCGCCCGGTCGCTGTCCCGGGCCGCGCCCGCCCGGCCCGGCCGCTACTGCGCGGCGATCCAGTCCGTGACCAGCTCGTCCAGCACCCCCAGCGGCAGGCTGCCGTGACCGATCAGCTGGTGGTGGAACTCCCGGACGTCGAACCGGGCGCCGAGCGCGGCCTGTGCCCGCTCCCGGTGCCGGACGAGCTCCCGACGGCCGATCAGGTAGGCCGTGGCCTGGCCTGGCCAGGCGATGTAGCGGTCGATCTCGTTGCGGATGTTGGCCTCGGTGGTCGCGGTGTTGTCCCGCATGAAGGCCATCGCCCGCTCCCGGGACCAGCCGTCGTGGTGCATCCCGGTGTCCACCACCAGCCGCACCGCCCGCAGCGCGTCCAGCGAGAGCATGCCGAAGCGGGACAGGTCCGAGCCGTACAGCCCCATCTCGTCCGCGAGCCGCTCGGTGTACAGGCCCCAGCCCTCGACGTGGGCGGTCAGCTGGCCGCTCGGCTTCTGCCGGAACAGCGGCAGGTGGTGCAGGGTCTGCGCGACGGCGAGCTGCAGGTGGTGGCCGGGCACGCTCTCGTGGAAGGCGATCGCCTCGTACTCGTAGCTGAACCTGGTCTCCGGGCGGAGCGTGTTGATCCAGTGGGTGCCGGGCAGCCCGCCCGGGCCCGGCGGCTGGTAGTAGGCCAGTGGCGCGGTCTCCGCCTCGATCGGGTCGACCTCCCGGGTCACGCAGTCGGCGATCGGGTACGGGCGGAACCAGTCCGGCGAGGCCCGGCGGGCCCGCTCCAGGGCGCCGTCCACCAGGGCGATCATCTCGGCCGCGCTGCCGAAGCGCAGCGAGCGGTCCTCGCGCAGCGCGGTCAGCACGCCCGCCGGGTCGGTGGTGCCGAGCACCTTGCCGCCCAGCTCGGCGAACTCCTCGCGCAGCGCCGCGACCGCCTCCAGGCCGGTCCGGTGGATCTCCTCCGGGGTGAGCCCGGGCCGGGTGAAGCGGGCGACGGCGTCGGCGTAGCCCTCGGTGCCGCCCGGCACGTGGCAGACGCCGGCCTGCTCGTCGGGCCGGGCGCCCGGTGCCAGCCGATCGGCCAGTCCGGCCCGGTAGCAAGCGATCGCCGGGCGGACGGCGTCGCGCACGATCGCCAGGGCGCGCTCGTACTCCGGGCGGCCCCGCAACGGGCGCAGCAGGGAGTCCGCGTCGGGGGCGCTCGCCAGGTGGGCGTCCAGCTGGCCGACGGCGGCGTCCACCCCGCTGCGCAGCGGGTGGCGGCCCTCGGCGGCGGCCTCCATGGCGGTACCCAGGGAGGCGGCGAAGTACTCGGGAAGGCCGGCGAGCCGTTCCAGATAGGCGTCGGCACCCTCGTGGTCGACGGAGGCCATGGCGATCGAGGTGATGGCCTCGTTGTGCGGGGCGACGATGGCCGCCGAGATGCTGAACTCGGCCAGCCCGTGGGTGAGCCGGCCGATCCCGTTGTCGATCAGCCGGGCGAGGACCCGGTGGGTGGTGCGGTCCTCGGCGTCCAGGCCGTCCAGCGGGATCGCGGCGAGCCGGGTGCCGAAGCCCCGCAGGGCCTCGCGGTGGTGCAGGGCGGCGGCCCGGGACGGGTCGGGCAGCAGGTGCGCGTAGCCCTCGACGCCGCTGAGGGTCGCGTCGAACGGGTTGTGGGTGTTCTCGGCGTCGAAGTACTCGTCGGCCAGTGCGGCGAGTCCGGCGTGCGGTGGCTGCTCGATCATGGGTCCCCCTGGTCGGCGCGGTCGGTGCGGTCGGGGGCGCCCCCGTGGCTGCCCCTGATCCCGCCGATTATTCGGAGTGATCGGCGGTGCGGTCAACACGCTGCGGGGGCAGGGGAGTTCCACCGGCAGTTCCGCCCGTCGCCGGGGGCGGGTGCGCCGACGGTGCGGGCCGTGGGGTCAGCGGTAGGCCTCCGGCGCGGGTGGCCCGCCTGCGTCCGTCACCTCGACCAGGTGGCGCCGGCAGTCCGGCCTGCCGCCGTCCCGGTCCGTCGACCCGTACTCCCGGGTGAGCTGCCCGCTGGACGTCGAGCCGCTGTTCCAGCGGGCGACCCCGGGGTCGGCGGCGAGGGTGGCGACGGCCCGGCCGACGAAGGACGGGGACTCGGAGATGCCGAACTGCGGCTCCGCGGCCACGGCGTCGCGCCGGTTCTCCTCGGTGGCGCCGTAGTGCTCCGGCATGATCCCGGCGCGCATCCGGCCCGGGGTGAGCGCGACGGCGGTGGCGCCGCGCGGGCCCGGCTCGTGGCCCAGCGCGTGGCCGAGCGAGAAGGCCGTCCGCAACACGGAGGACTCGGCCGGGTCGGGGAAGAAGGTGTTGCGGTAGGTGTCGCGGTCGTACTCCGCCGTCCCGTCCGTCGTCTCCACGACCAGGCCGCCCGGGTGCCCCGGCAGCAGTGGGAGGACGTGGTGGCTGGTGACGGCGTGCGTCTCGACCGCGACGCGCAGCAGGCGCGGGCCGCGTGCTGCCGGCCCGCCGTCGGAGCGCTGCCGAACCGTGCGCGGGCTTCTGCCGGGCCCCCCGCACCACAATGCCGGCCTCCCTCGGCCCGCCGGCGGCAGCAAACGTGGGCGGGGGGCCGACCACCCCCCCCCGCACCCCGGGCCCCGCGGGGGGGACCGG
>NZ_JBHWCL010000069.1:18686-46212 GCF_042735125.1 Kitasatospora sp. NPDC059599
TGCGGCCGGGCGCCTCGCCGGCGCGGGGCCGCGGGGGGGGGCGGGGGGCGCCCGCCCCGCCGTGGGCGCGCGGCCGACCGGGGCGGGGGCTTCTGCGGGGCCCCGCGCACGACTGTGCCGACGTCCGTCGGACGGACGTCGGCACCATCGTTGCGCGGGGGTCCGACAACCGCCGCCGGAGCCGGAGCACCGGTGGGGCGGCCCTGTCGGGGTGGGGCGGGAGGTCAGCGGGCCTTGGCGGCCTGCGCCTCCTTGGCGGCCTGGACGGCGGCCTCCTTCTCGTGCTTCTCCTTGATCCGCGCGGTCTCCTTGCGGACGTCGACCTGGTTGGCGCGCTCGTGCTGCAGCCAGAGCGGGTTCTCGGCCTTGATCGCCTCGACCTGCTCGGTGGTGAGCGCCTCGACGACGCCGCCGCGGGCCAGGCCGGAGATGGAGATGCCGAGCTTCGCGGCGATCACCGGACGCGGGTGCGGGCCGTTCTTGCGCAGCTCCTGGAGCCACTGCGGCGGCTCGGCCTGCAGCGCGTTGAGCTCCTCGCGGGAGACCACGCCCTCCTGGAAGCCGGTCGGCGCCGCGGCGAGGTAGATCCCCAGCTTCTTGGCCGCCGTGGCCGGCTTCATGGTCTGGCTGGTCTTCTGCTTGAGCGATGTCATGGAGACAAGGGTAAGGGAGCGCGCGGCCTCCTCCGGTCACGGTCGGTAGCCTTGCCCTGTGACAGACATGCAGGTGAACCCCTCCTTCCGGCTCGTGTACGTCCCGGGCGTGACCCCCGGCAAATGGGTCCGGGTCTGGGACGAGCGGCTCCCGGACGTACCGCTCGACCTCCTCGCGGTCCCGGTCGGCGACGGCGAGCGGACCCTGCGCGAGGGCGGTGCGGACGCCGGGCTGGTCCGGCTGCCGGTCGACAAGGACGTGCTCAGCGCCATCCCGCTGTACACCGAGACCACCGTCGTGGTCTTCCCCAAGGACCACTGGCTCGCCGCCGCGGAGGAGGTCACGCTCGACGACCTCGCCGAGGAGGTGGTCTTCCACCCGCTCGACGACACCCTCGGCTTCACCGCCGACACCCTGCCCGGCCGCCCTGCCGTCGCCCGCCCGGACACCACGGCCGACGCGGTCGAGCTGGTGGCGGCCAACGTCGGCGTGCTCCTGGTGCCGCAGTCCCTCGCCCGGCTGCACCACCGCCGCGACCTCACCTACCGGCCGATGACGGCGGAGGCCCCGCAGTCGCAGGTGGCGCTGTCCTGGCCGCAGGAGCGGACGACGGACCTGGTGGAGGAGTTCATCGGGATCGTCCGGGGCCGCACGGTCAACAGCTCGCGCGGACGCGGCGCCGGCCAGCCGGCGGCCGAACCCCAGCCGAAGAAGGCGGCGGCCGGCCCGCGCAAGCCCCAGCAGAAGGCGGGCGGTGCCAAGGCCGGCGCGCCGAGGGCGGGCGGGCAGAAGCCGAAGCCGTCGGCCGGCGGCCGGGGCGCGGCGGCGGCCCGGCGGGGCAAGCCGAAGCGCCGCGGGTAGCAGTCCGCCGTGGCGTAGCGTCTGCCCCGTTCCGTCGAGTCGTCGTGGGAGGAGCGGGGCCGTGTGGCATGACCTGGTGGTCGTCCAGATTCCGATCGTCGAGAAGGTCGTCCGCACGGTCGCGGTCTACGCGCTGCTGCTGGTGCTGTTCCGGATCGCCGGGAAGCGCGGGCTGGCGCAGCTGAACACCTTCGACATGGTGGTCGTCTTCCTGCTGTCCAACGTGGTGCAGAACGCCATCATCGGCAACGACAACAGCCTGGTCGGCGGGGCGATCGGGGCGGCCACCCTGATCGCGGTGAACTCGGGCGTGACGCGCTGGCTCGCCCGGGACCCGAGGGCCGCCCGGGTCCTGGAGGGGACGCCCACCACGGTCGTCCGGAACGGCACGCTGGTGCCCGGCGCGCTGCACAGCCTGGCGCTGCGTCCGTCCGAGCTGGAGCACGCCATCCGGATCCAGAACGGCGACACCGTGTCGGACGTCGCCCGCGCCCGGCTGGAGCCGGACGGGCAGTTGCTGGTCACCCTCAAGGCGGGCGAGCAGAGCGCCACCCGGGACGACGTGGAGGACCTGCGGCGGCGGTTGGAGACGATCGAGCGGCTGCTCACCGAGATCGCCGACGGGCGGCGGCCGCCGCGCTGACGGTGCGTGGGCGCGGCGGTGCGGCGGCCCAGCGACGTGACGGTCCTGCGAGGTGACGGTCCCGCGATGTGGCCGCCCCACGATGCGGCGGTGCGGGGCGGGGCGGGGGCGTGGCGGGGCCCTTCACGTCCTCGCCCGTGCGCGGGTGGTCACCTGTGTCAGGTGTGTCAGGTGTGCGCGTCCGCCGTGGCGAGGGCCGCCTCGGTCCGGCGGCGGCGTGCGGCCAGGAGGGCCGCGGTGCCGGCCAGGGCGAAGCCGAGGCCGGCCGAGAGCAGATGGCCGACGGTGGTGAAGTCCGGCAGCGGGCCAGGCCATTCGCCGTCGCCGGAGAGCGGCCAGGCGACGACGAAGGCGGCCCAGGGGAGGCGGGCCCAGCGGGGCAGGGCGAGGGTGGCGAAGGCGAGGGAGGTCTGGGCGCCGTAGCTGATGCCGTAGTCCGAGTCCTGGCGCACGCTCTCCGGGTACCAGCCGTGCCGCAGGGCGATCAGGATGACGACGGCGGTGATCAGGGTGGCGCCGATGTGGCCGCCGAGGAGGACGGCGGCGGCGCGCAGTCCGCCGTAGCGGCGTTCCGCCCAGGAGAGGCAGCAGCAGATGCCGAGGCCGAGGGTGATCAGGGTGCCGCCGAAGCCGGTGGAGGCGATGTCGGTGAGCGTGCCGTCGAAGAGCAGTGCGCTGCCGAACAGCGCGGTGACCGGGTGGTCGTGCAGGTTGTCGAGGTTGGTGCTGATGTAGTCGCGGAGGGCGTCCGCCCGGTCCACGGAGAGAAGGTTCTCGACCCAGACGTGCCCGAGGACGAGCAGGCCGACGTAGCACAGCGTCAGTGGCGAGCGGCGCGGGTACGTCCGGACGGCGCGGAGGACGGCGAGGAGCAGCCGGGCCGGGAGCCCCTGCGGTGATCGAGCGTTCATGTGTCTGATGCTGTCCCAGTCGAGCCGATAGTCCGACCGGCGCATCCCCGCCGGCCCCCGCCGCGACAGTACCGTTCCGGTCGGACCCCGCCCGCCACCGGTCTGCGCCGCACTGCGGCGCACTGCGCCGCGCTAGCGGCGGGAGAGGGTCGCCGTGAAGGGGCGGGGCGTCAGGAGGGCGCTGCGGGCGGGGCGGACGGGGCGACCGGGGGTGGGGGTGATGGTCCAGCGGGCGGCGATGGTGGCGATGGCGAGGACGGCTTCGGTGGTGGCGAAGGCGTCGCCGACGCAGTGGCCGGCGCCGAGACCGAAGGGGGTGTAGGTGCCGGCGGCGGGGTGCGCGGTGGTGAGCCAGCGGTCGGGGTCGAAGCGGTCGGGGCAGGGGAAGACGTCGGCCCGGCGGTGCAGCAGGTACGGGCTGTGCAGGAGGGTGGCGCCGGCCGGGACGCGGTGGCCGCCGAGGCGGGTGTCGGCGGTGGCGGTGCGGCTGAGGAGCCACACCGGCGGGTAGAGCCGCAGGGTCTCGCTGACGATCCGGGCGGTGAGGGGGAGGGCGGGCAGGTCCTCGTGGCGGGCGGGGCGGCCGTCGAGGACGGTGTCCAGTTCGGCGTGCAGGCGTTCGCGGACGGCCGGGTTGGCGGCGAGCAGCGTCCAGGCCCAGGAGAGGGTGGCGGCGGTGGTCCCGGCGCCGGCCGGGAGCAGGGCGGCCGCCCGGTCGTGGATCCCGGCGTCGGAGAGGCTCCGCCCGTGCTCGTCCTCGGTGCGGAGCAGCACGGAGAGCAGGTCGCGGTGGTCGGTGCCGGTGGCGCGGTAGTGGGCGATCAGCTGCCGGGTGGCCGTCTCGAAGTCCTGCCGGGCGTGCCGGAGGCGGCGGTTGCCGGGGGTGGGGAGGCGGTCGGCGCCGGGCAGCGGCACGACGGGGCGCCGGCCGGCGGCGCGGGCGATGACGTCGGTGCTCTCGTGGAGCGGTGGCGAGCCGGCCCGTTCGTGGGCGGCGGACAGGAGGCGGGCGGTGACGGCGCTGGTGAGGCGGTGCATCGCGGCGGGGACGTCGACCACCTGGCCGTCGCGCCAGGCGGCGGTGGTGCCGGCGACCTCCTCGGCGGTCACGGCGGCGTGGCCGGGCAGCCGGTCGTGGTGGAACGCGGCCTGCAGCACGCGGCGTCGGTGCCGGTGGGCGGCGGCCGGGCAGGTGGCGGGGCCGGCGTCGGGGACCTCGCGGTCCCGCTCGTGGGCCGGGCCGCCGGTGTCGTGGACGGGGTGGCCGGCGCGGACCGGTCCGAAGGTGTCGTGGACGGGCCCGCGCCTGTCGTACGTGCGGTCCTCGGTGAGGAGTCGGCGGACCAGTTCGGGGTGGCAGACGACGTACGCGTCGAGCGGGCCGAGCCGCAGCCGGACGAGGTCGCCGTGGGCGGGCAGAGCGGCCACGAAGTCGAACGGGCGGCGGAGGAGGGCGGGGGCGTGGCCGAGCAGGGGGAGGCCGCCGGGGGCGGTGGCGGCGGTGAACCGGGTGGTCGGGAAGAAGTGGATCGGCACGGGCGTCACCTTGGGTCGGGTGGGAAGGACCGGAACGGTTCGTGTTCGGGATCTTTCCCTGCGGCCGTCCGTGAAACGATCGTGAACGGGCGGATGGGGTGAACACGGGGGCGCATGCCGAACGCTCGTGCGCCCTCGAAGATTTGACGGATCGTTTACCTGCCGAAGGCGTGTGCGGGTCCGGTGCCGCCGATGGGCACATAGACTCGAAGTCTTGCGAGATTACCGGTCAGTAGAACTGGGCAGTACTGCCAGCCGGTGTGATGACCGGACGGCAGAAAGTCCGGCAGGGAGTGGGGAGTTCGGATGACCGACGAGCGGGTTCACGCGTTCACCGACGACGCCCTCGGCCCGTACGACGCGGTGGCACTGGCCGCCCTGGTGCGGGCCGGCGCGGTCAACCCCCGGGAGCTGGTCGGCGCGGCCGTCGCCCGCGCCGCACGGGTGGACGGCACGCTGCTCCCGGTCGCCCACGCCTCGTACGACAAGCCGCAGATCAGCCGGGAGGGCATCGGCGGGCCGCTGTGGGGCGTGCCGACCTACCTCAAGGACAACGTCGACCTGCGCGGCCTGCCGACCGCGATGGGCAGCGAGGCCTTCCGTGCCCAGCCCGCCCGCCGCAACGCCCGCTTCACCGACCAGTTCCTGGCCACCGGCCTGGCCGTCCTCGGCAAGACCAGACTGCCCGAGTTCGGCCTCAACGCCTCCACCGAGTTCGCCAGCGCACAGCCGGTGCGCAACCCCTGGAAGCCCTCGCACTCGGCCGGCGCCTCCTCGGGCGGCGCGGCGGCCCTGGTGGCCTCCGGGGTGGTGCCGATCGCGCACGCCAACGACGGCGGCGGCTCGATCCGCATCCCTGCGGCCTGTTGCGGCCTGGTCGGACTCAAGCCCACCCGGGGCCGGCTGGTCGCCAACTCGCAGGGCGCCAAGCTGCCGATCGACCTGGTCACCGACGGCGTGCTGACCCGCTCGGTGCGCGACACCGCGGCCTTCTTCGCCGCTGCCGAGCGGCACCGCCGCAACCCCAAACTGCCCCCGCTCGGCCTGGTCGAGGGGCCGGGCGGGCAACGGCTGCGGATCGGCCTGGTGGTGGACTCGCCGATCGCCAAGACCGACGGGACGACCCGCCGCGTCGTCGAGGAGACCGCGGCCCGGCTGGAGGCGATGGGACACGTCGTCGAACCGACCGCCCTGCCGTTCGGCGAGGAGTTCTCCCGGGACTTCGTCTCCTACTGGGGCTACATCGCCTGGGCGATCGCCTTCACCGGCCGGCTGCTGATCGACCCGAGCTTCCGCGCCGACCGGCTGGACGGCCTGACCACCGGGCTGCGCCGGCAGTTCCAGACGGAGTTCCCGCACACCCCGGGCGTGCTGCGGCGGCTGCGCCGGGCGGAAGGCGTGTACCGGCGGGTCTTCCGCAACCACGACGTGATCCTCTCCCCGGTGCTCGCCCACACCGCCCCGCCGATCGGCCACCTCAGCCCGAACGTCGACTTCGAGGAACTGATGGACCGGCTGCTGCGCTACGTGGCGTTCACCCCGGTCAACAACGTGACCGGTGGACCGGGCATCGCGCTGCCGGCCGGCTCGGCACCCGGCGGCCTGCCGGTCGGCGTGCACCTGTCGGCGGCGCACGGGCAGGAACGGGTGCTGCTGGAACTGGCCTTCGCGCTGGAAGCGGAACGGCCCTGGCGGCGGATCGAGGACTGACCGGGTGCCGGCGCCCCCGGCGTCGGCGCGCCGGCTCACGGCGTGGGCGCACCGCGCTCACAGCGTCGGCGCGGCCACCGACCGTGCCGCGTGCACCTCGTGGTGCAGCCGGGCCAGCGCGCAGTCCGGCGCCAGCGCGTCCGCTGCCGGCTCCGGCAGCGGGCGGCCGGTGCGCAGGGACTCCGCGAGGTCGGCCAGTTCCCGGGTCACGGTGCCGACCTCGGCCGCGGTCGGGACGGGCGCGCCGTGCTCGATCCGCACCCGGGTGGCGGTGGTGGCGTCCACGATCCGTTCGACCGCGATCACCACCGGCCACCAGGCCTCCGCCCGGGGGCCGACCGGCGGCGGTTCGGTGAGCGCCCGCTGGAACTCGCTGCGGACGGTCGACAGGTCCCGGTAGAGCCGCCGCCGGTGCCGGGCCCGGGCCGGCTCGTCCCGCCCCGGCCCGGTGGTGAACGCCAGTGAGACGTACGCGGCGGTGTCCTGGACGGCCTCGACGAGGCGGTCGCCGATCCGGGTGTGCCAGGACTCGGGCCACAGCAGGTAGCCGGCCAGCAGCGAGACGGCGCAGCCGATCAGCGAGTCGTAGAGCCGGGGCGGCACCAGGTGGAAGCCCCGGTGGTTGAGCAGGTCGGAGAGCAGCAGGATCACCGGGGTGATCGCCGCGGTCTGGAAGCCGTACCCCTTCACGGAGAACGCCGGGATCAGCGCCGCCAGCACCGCCATCACCGGCACGTCCCACCAGCCGTGCGGCACTTCGGCGAGCACCGGAATGGCGATCAGCAGTCCGACGGCGGTGCCGAGCGCGCGCAGCACGGCGCGGGAGAACACCGAGCCGAAGTCGGGCTTCATCACGAAGGTCACGGTCAGCGCCACCCAGTACGAGCGGGGCACCGCGATCACCGAGACCAGCACCTGGGCGATGCCGATGCACAGGGCCAGGCGCAGCCCGTAGCGCCAGGACGCGCCGGACAGCAGCAGCGCCCGGGTCGCCCGCCGGGCCCTGACCTCCAGGCCGGCGGGCCGGCCGAGCCGGTCGTCGACGGCGTACGGGTCCGGCGCGGCCTCGTGCACGACGGTGGCGGCGTGCCCGATGGCCTCGACCAGCGCCCGGGTGGACGGCCCGGCGGCCACCGGCAGGTCGGGGGCGGGGGCCGGCCCGGTGCGGCCCTGTTCGACGGCGTCGGCCAGGGTGTGGACGGCGGCCGGGTAGGCGGCGGGCAGCGGGCCGTACCGGGGCGGGCGCAGGTGGGCCGCGGCCGCCCCCTCGACCACCGGGATCACCGCGTTGAGCTGGGCGAGCAGCCGCACCAGGGTGGGCGAGCGGCCGTGCCGGCGGGCCCGCCGGGCGAGCAGCAGGTCGTAGGAGTGGTTGAGGGACTGGGTGAGTTCGCGGCGTCGCTCGTCGTACTCGGGCGTTCCGGCGGCCGCCAGCAGGTCGGCGACCGCGCGGTAGGTGCCGGCGACCTCCGCACGTTCGGGGACGCCGACGCGCAGCGGCCAGGCGAGCAGGGTCAGGGCGAGCACCAGCAGCCCGCCGAGCAGCAGCAGTCCGGGCGGCAGCCACCAGGGTGAGGGCAGCGGCAGGCCGGCGCCGACGACCGCGTTGAGCAGCAGGAGCAGTCCGGAGACCGAGGCGACCGCGCCGATCGAGGAGATCATGCCGGAGACCAGCGCGACGGCGGTCAGCACCGCGACGGCCGTCCAGCCGGTGCCGTACACCAGGGTGCCCAGCAGCACCCCGAGGGCGCCGAACAGCTGCGGGACGGCGATGTTGAACACCCGCATCCGGTAGGCGTCGGCGGTGTCCCCGATGACGGCGGACAGTGCGCCCATCGACACCAGCGCGCCGTAGGCGGTCCGGCCGGTGGCCGTGCCCACCGCGAGCGGGGCGGAGAGCGCGACCGAGGCGCGGGCGACCGCCGCCCAGGGGACCGGGGCGGCCCGGGGCCGCAGGCCCTCGGTCAGCCAGCTGGGCGGGGCGAGTCGGGCGGCTCCTGGGCGCGGCACGTTCCCAACCTACGGCGGGCGGGCGCCGCGGGCCCGGTGGAACACGCGGGGGACAACGGGTCGTGGGGCGGGTGGGGTTCACCGTTCGCTCTTATGTCAGATTCGGAAACATACCCCGCCTTATGTCCGCCTCCGAAACATAAAGCGAACCGTGAGGGGCCGTGAGCTGCGCGGATATTCCCAATCGGTAACCCGCGGGGAAGGGTTGACACCATTACTTGGTCTAGTCCAATGTGTGGAGGGCGTGGTTCGGCAAAGCCTGGGACGAAGTGAGAGGCCTTGCCGGGCTGGCGAGTTGACCCCCTGACGTGGCGCCGAGGCGCGGTCGGGGGTCGAGCCGAGAAGGAGCGTGTGCGGACCGCCGATGCGGCGCGGGAGGAATTCCCGACCCGGCCGGGGGGTGGTCCCGCGACCCGCCGTGCCGGCACCGCCCGCCGAATCAAGCGCCGCGTCGACTACGAACCATGGAGTGACTGCCCATGCCGAGCCCAGACGGACAGGCCCAGGAGCATCTGTACCGCGCCGCCTCGGAGCGCCCCTACTTCAGCGCGGACACCGAGAGCTACCTGGCCCGCACCGCACTGCGCGAGATCCGCAAGAAGCACCCGCTGCGCGTGCTGTCCGAGGACGACCTCGCGTTCTGGCAGACCTACGGCTACGTCGTCGTGAAGCAGGCGATCCCCGCCGAGGCCGCACGACGACTGCTCGACTTCACCTGGGACTTCCAGGGCCTGTCGCCCGAGCGCCCCGAGGACTGGTACCGCGAGCGTGACTACCGCGACGAACTCGACCGGCACCTGCACATCTACGGCTTCGTCGAGGCCTACCACCACCAACTCCTCTGGGACAGCCGCCAGTCGCAGCGCGTCTACGACGCCTTCGTGGACGTCTGGGACTGCGAGGAGCTCTGGGTCACCCTCGACCGGCTCAACCTCAACCCGCCGAACGTCCGCAACCGCGACCGCGCACTGATCGAACCCACCGACCGCGGCTTCGACATCGAACTGCACTGGGACGTCGACACCACCCAGGGCATGCTCCCGCAGCGCGTCCAGGGCATCATCGCGCTCAACGACACCGCCCCCGACCTCGGCGGCTTCCGGTGCAACCCGGAACTGTTCCGCCGCTTCGACGAGTGGAAGGCCGCCCAGCCGGTCGGCCGCGACCCGATCCGGCCGACCGTCGACCGGGACGAGTTCCCCGTCGTCCGGCCCGAGTTGACGGCCGGCGACCTGCTGATCTGGAACGGCCTGCTCGCCCACGGCGTCGAGCGCAACACCTCCGAGCGCGGGGTGCGCGCGGTGCAGTACCTGTCCATGATGCCCGCCCTGGAGGAAGCCGCAGAGCTGCGCCGCTCCCGGGTCGAGTCCTGGCGCACGCTCGCCACCCCGGACTGGAACCGCACCCTGGTCGGCGACGCCGACCGGCCCGAGGCGCTGCGCTACGAACGGGCCGAACTCAACGAGCTGGGAGAGAAGTTGCTCGGCCTCCGGTCCTGGACCGGCAAGGACTTCGACGAGCAGGACGCCGCGGGGGAGCGGGTATGCGCGACATCTGCCTGACCCTGCCCACCAACCGCGAGTGCGCGGACACCATCACCGCGGTCGGTGCCGAAGCCGCCCACGCCGCACGGCGGTCCGACGTCCGGGTGCACCTGCTGGTGCTGGACTCCGCCGACCCGGACGCCCGCACTCGGCACGCCGCGGCCGCCGCCGCCCTGCCCGTCGTCGACGGCCTGGTCGTCCACCACCTCGACGAGGACACCCAACGCGCCTTCCTGCGGGAGGTGATCGAGCGCTCCGGCGCCGACGGACCCGACCGGCTGCTCGACCTGATGCTGCCCGACGCCGTCTCCTACGGCGCCTGCACCAACCGGGCCTTCCTGCTCGCCGCCGCGCTCGGCTGCGCCTCCGTGCACCGCCGCGACTCCGACAGCCGCTACCAATGGCACGACGGCGCACCGGTGTTCCCCGTCGACCACGAACTCGCCACGCTCGGCCTGAAGGCCGCCGACGCGGCCGCCGCCGTCACCGAGCACACCCTCGCCCCGGAACACGCGGACAAGCCCGTCGTGCTGGTCGGCGGATCCTTCGTCGGGGAACTCTCCGTCGACCTCGGCGAGATCCGCGAACTCGACCCCGAGGCCTACCACGACGTCGTCGCGCTCTGGGCGCCCACCGGCGCCGGCGAACAGGAGAAGCGCGACCTCGTCGCCGAATCCTTCACCGGCGGCGGCGCCGAGCCGTTCACCGCCGACCGCACCGTGCTCGACCTGCCCGACATCTGGCACATCGACATGTGCAACATCGGCCTCGACCACACGGTGTACGAACGCGTCCCGCTGCCGCCCGCCACCGACACCATCGGCAGCGACTACTTCCTGCACCACCTCGTGCGGGACGCCACCCTGCCCGGCGTCACCCACAACCGGCACATCGTCAACTACTACACCCCGGAACGGCGCACCGGCCCCGGATTCACCGCCTACCAGCTGCGCTACGCCAAGTTCCTGCTCTCCATGCTCTACCTCCACCCGGTCTACGCCGAGTTGGAGGCCGCCGGCGGCACCCTGCTCGACGAGCAGCACCACCTGCGCCCCGCGGCGGTCGCCGACGCCGCCCGCCGCAGCGCCGCGACCGACCGCGCGGAGAACCACCGCAGGCTGGCCGAACTCGACCGCTGCTACCGGCGGCTGGGCGGAAAGTACGCCGAGTTCGCCGACCACCTCGCGCCCCTGCGGGCCCGTCTGCTCGACCGGGCGCAGTCGGACATCGAGGACTTCGCCCTGCTGATCGACGCGTGGGGCCCGCTGGTGCGGGCGAGCAAGGCCACCCCCGCCGACCGGCTGCCACGCTAGCCGGAGGACCGGGAGCAATACGTGATACGCCAGACGAACAGCCAGACAGCACAGCGGACACCGAACCCGACACCCACCCACCGCGCCCCGACCGTGACCGCGGTCCACACCGGCGCACCCGGCCCCGACGGGCCCGACCGGCACGACCACACCGCCCTGCGCGCCGCCCTCGCCGCCGCCACCGACGACCGGATCATCTACGACCTCGACGGCATCGGCCGCCAGTACGCCGCCCTGCGCGCCGAACTGCCCGACACCGCCGTCCGCTTCGCGATGAAGGCCTGCCCCGTCGACGAGGTGCTGGACCACCTCGCCGCGCTCGGCTCCGGCTTCGACGCGGCCGGCCCGCAGGAGATCGCCCAGGCACTGCGCACCGGCGTCGCCCCGGAGCTGATCCACTACGGCAACACCGTCAAATCCGACCGCAACATCGCCGAGGCCTACCGGCTGGGCGTCCGCGAATTCGCCACCGACAGCCTGGAGGACGTCGCCGCGATCGCCGAACACGCCCCCGGATCACGGGTGTTCTGCCGGGTCGCGACCACCGGCGAAGGCGCCCTGTGGGGCCTGAGCCACAAGTTCGGCTGCTCGCCCGAGGACGCCCTGCGGGTGCTCGGCGAAGCCCGGACCGCCGGGCTCGTGCCCTCCGGCCTGTCCGTGCACGTCGGCTCGCAGCAGATGACCGCCGAAGCCTGGGGCGACGCCGTGGAATCGCTGGCCGCCGTCCTGGAGGCCCTCAACTGGCGCGGCATCACCCCCGAACGGATCAACCTCGGCGGCGGGCTGCCCGCACTCGGCGTCCTCGACCGCCGCGGCCGGCCGCTCGACCCGCCACTGGACAAGATGTTCGCGGTCATCCGCGACGGCATGGACCGGCTGCGCGCCGTCAACGCCGGGCCGCTGCAGTTCCTCGTCGAACCCGGACGCCACCTCGTCGCCGACCACGGGGCCATCCGCGCGCACGTCGCCCGGCTCACCTCCCGCCACCGCCTCGACGGCACCCGGGAGGACTGGCTCTACCTCAGCTGCGGCAAGTTCAACGGCCTGTACGAGATGGACCAGTTGCAGTACCGGCTGGAGTTCCCCACCCACCCCGGCGGCCAGTTCGTCAACGCCGTCGTCGCCGGGCCGACCTGCGACAGCGACGACGCCTACGCCCAGGACGACGGCCTGGTGCGCGTCCCCCGCGCGGTCGGCTCCGGCGACCCGGTCTGGATCCACTCCTGCGGCGCGTACGCCACCGCCTACGCGACCCGCGGGTTCAACGGCTTCGAGCCGCTGCCGTACACCTGCATCGGCGGTGGCCCGCGCCCCCACGGAGGCACCGCATGACCGACACCCGGATCCGGCTGCTCCGGGAGGACGACTGGGACGACGTGGTCGCGCTGGAGGAACGCGCCTACGCCGCCGCCGGCCTGTCCGAGGGCCGCGAGGCGCTGCGCTCCCGGCACCGCGCCTCGCCGGACACCTGCTTCGTCCTGGAACACGCGGGCAGCCCGGGCGGCTACCTGCTCGCCCTGCCGTACCCGCTCCTCCGCTGCCCGGACCTCGGCCGCAGCGAGGACACCGACCCCGGCGAGGAGCTCGGCCGGAACGGGGGCACCGGAGGCCGGGGCGGGGCCGCCGGAGGCCGGGGCACACGGCCGACCAACATGCACGCCCACGACCTGGTCATCGCCGAGGGGCTGCGCGGCCGCGGCCTGGCCCACCGGATGCTGCGGCACCTGGAACGGACCGCCCGGGAAACCGGCCACCTGACCATCTCCCTCGTCGCCGTCCGCGGTTCGCACGTGCTGTGGACCCCGCTGGGCTACCGGGCCCGGCCCGAGGTCGACCTGCCCGCGAGCTACGGCGACCGGGCGGTCTACATGGCGATGCCACTGGACGCCGCCCCGGCCCGGACACCGCACCCCCGGGACGCCCGGCCGTCACCGCTCTCCACCTGCCCGGTCCCCGGTCCCCACCCCAGAGCCGAAGTGGGCTGATGCACATGTCCCCTGTTCGCGACGACTTCCGCCGCTCCCAACTCGCCATCGGCGCCCTGTTCTTCGCCCTCGGATTCCAGTACGCGACCTGGGTCTCCCGGGTGCCCGCGCTCAAGGCCCGGCTCGACCTGGGCGAGGCCCGGATCGGCCTGCTGCTGATGACCTGCGGGATCGGCGCGGCGGTGTCCTTCCCGCTGGTGGCGGTGCTGATGCGGCGGCTCGGCTCCCGCCGGCTCGCGGTGCTGTCGGCGCTCGCCCTCGGCGTGATCCTGCTCGCCCTGTCGGTGGTGCCCGACTACCCCGCCACCCTGCTGGTGCTGTTCTGCGACGGCGTCGCGGTCGGCTGCCTGAACGTCGCGATGAACGCGCAGGGCGCCGCACTGGAGGCCCGCTACGGGCGGACCACGATGTCCAGGCTGCACGCCACCTTCAGCGCCGGCTCGCTCCTCGCGGCGCTGCTGGCCTCCGGGGTCAACGCCTTCACCGGCACCCTGGCCGTGCACTTCGGGCCGGCCGCCCTGCTGCTCGTGGCCATCGTCGTCGCCGCCAGGCCGGCACTGCTCGCGGACGGGCCGCAGGAGGGTGCGGCGGGGGAGGGCACCGCCGGGGACGGAACCGCGGAGCGGGAGAGGAAGACGCGTCGCGGCTTCGTCCTGCCGACCGTGGCGACGCTGTGGATGGGCCTCGCGATGGTGTCCGGCACCGTCACCGAGGGCGCCATGAACGACTGGTCGGCGCTCTACCTCAAGGACGTCGTGAACGCCGGTGCCGGCCTCGCCCCGCTGGGCATCGCCGTCGTCTCCGTGATGATGGTGTGCGCCCGGATCTTCGCCGACGGCTGGCGCACCCGCTTCGGCGACGGCCGCATCGTCCGCACCGGCAGCCTGCTCGCCGGCCTCGGCCTGGCCCTCGCCCTGCTGGTCGGCGGTGTGGTGCCGACCCTGCTCGGCTTCGCCTGCGTCGGCCTCGGCGTCGCGGCGGTCACCCCCTGCGTCTACGTCGCCGCCGCCCGCCGGGGCCCCGACGCACTCTCCCTGGTCGCCGCCATGGGCACCGTCGGCCTGCTCGCCGGCCCCGCCGTGATCGGCTTCATCGCCGGCGCCACCAGCCTGGTCTGGGGCATGGCCGCCGTCGCCGCCTCCGCGGCCCTCGTCTCCCTCTGCGCCACCCGGATCAGCTGGCCCGCGGCCCGGGAGGAGGCCCCCGCCTCCGCCTCCGCCTCCGCCGACACCCGCCTCGCCCCCGAGGCCACCTGACCCGCTGACCCGCTGCCCCGCCCCTCCAGACCTCGCCCGGCACCTCGCGTCTCCCCCGTCGCGACGTGCCGGGCGAGCCCTTCACGGGGTGGCCGAAGCCGTCGCCCGGCCCGAGACGGCGAACAGGGCTGGAACCGCGAGAATATGACGATCGATCAGCCTGGCATCGGGACGTCGGCGCCGCCCGTGGCGACGTGGGCCGGCCCGGTGGTCAGCCGGACGACGTGGGTGGTGGTGGGCAGGGCCATGGCGGCGCTCCTGGGTATCGGGGCGGTGGCGGCGGGCCGGTGCCGCCGCCACCCGGACGCCAACCCTTGACGCTCGCCTCAAGGGTAAGCACGCCTTTCAGGAGGGTGTCTGACGATGTGTGAGGGGCGCCGGTCTTCTAGAGTCACCGGCGGTACGACAGTACGACCGTGAGCCGCACCGAGAGGGAACAGCATGACCGAGCAGGCACCCGAGCCCTACGAGCACGTGGACGAGGACTGGCAGACCGCGCTGGCGATCGTCGCCCACCCCGACGACATGGAGTACGGCGGCGCCGCGGCCGTCGCCCGCTGGACCTCGCAGGGCAAGAAGGTCGTCTACGTGATGGTCACCAGCGGCGAGGCGGGCATCGACTCGCTGGACCCCGCCGAGTGCGGGCCGCTGCGCGAGGCCGAGCAGATCGCCTCGGCACGCGTGGTCGGCGTGGACACCGTCGAGTTCCTCGGCCACCCGGACGGCGTGGTCGAGTACGGACTGCCGCTGCGCCGGGACATCGCGCGCGCGGTGCGCCGGCACCGCCCGGACATCGTGGTGACCAGCAACTTCCGTGAGACCTACGGCGGTGTGTTCCTCAACCAGGCCGACCACGTCGCGGTGGGCCGGGCCACCCTGGACGGGGTCCGGGATGCCGGCAACCGCTGGGTGTTCCGCGAGCTGGTGGCGGAGGGCCACGAGCCGTGGAACGGCGTGCGGCAGATCTGGGCGGTGGCCTCGCCGGAGTCGAAGCACGCGGTGGACACCACCGACCACTTCGACCTGGGCGTCGCCTCGCTGGAGGAGCACAAGGCGTACCTGGCCGGTCTCGGCGGGGCGATGGGGGACGCCCGGGAATTCCTGGAGGGCTTCGGCCGGGGCGCGGGCAGCCGGCTGGGGACGCGCTTCGCGGTGCCGTTCGAGGTGTTCCCGCTGAGCTAGTCGGAGGGCCCGTCGGGCTTGCCGGAGCCGGAGCCGGAGCCGGAGCCGGAGTCGGGTTCGGTGTCGGGTTCGCTGCCGGTGCCCTCGTCGGCCCCGGCGTCCGGCCCGGCCCCGGCGTCCGGCCCGGACTCAAGCCCGGCCCCTGCGTCCGGCCCGGCCCCGGCGTCCTCGCGGCGCCGGCGCCGGTAGCGCAGGACCTGCCGGAGCAGGAGGGCCGCGACCAGCAGTCCGAGCCCGATCGCGAACCAGAGCTGGTAGCGGATCGCCGTCCGGTACACGGCGCCGATATTGGCTCCGGCGAGGTAGCCGAAGGTGCCCCAGACGCCGGTCCACAGCACCGCGCCGAGCACGTTGAACGGCAGGAACCGGCGCCAGGGCATCCCGGTGGTCCCGGCGATGATGCCGTTGGTCTGGCGCAGCACGTCCACGAAGCGGGCGACGGTGACGACCTTGCCGCCGTGCCGTTCGAAGAAGCCGTCCGCGCGTTCCATCCGGGCCGGGGTGAGCAGCACGTAACGGCCCCAGCGGTGGACGAAGGCGCGCCCGCCGGTGCGGCCGATCAGGTAGCCGAGGCTCTGGCCGAGCGTGGCGGCGAAGGTCGCGATCACCAGGACGGCGGCGAAGTCCAGGTGCCCGGCGCCGGCGTACACCGAGGCGAGGATCAGGATGGTCTGCCCGGGCACCGGGATGCCGCAGTTGTCCAGCAGGACGAGCAGCGCCACCGCGAGGTACCCGTACTGGTCCAGCAGTGGCGCGAGCCCGGCGAGTGCCCCGGGCAGGGGCGTCGTGGGGGTGGACACCGCTCCTCACCACCTCGCGCGGCGGGCGCGCGGGGTGGTCGGGGAGTCGGTCAGCGTCCCGCCTGGCGTTGTTCGACGTTGCAGTCGGGGCCGGGGTAGATGAGACCCTCGTGGCCGTCCTCGAAGCGGACCACGTACGGCGGCTGGCCGTCGGCGCCGCGCACCTCGATGATCTCGCCCTTCTGGTCCACCATGCCGACCGACCTGCTGTGGATGTGGAGCTGGTCGCCTACCGCTGCGTGCATGGTCTGCTCCTCGGGTCGTGGTGGCCGCCTCCGCGGCCGTTCCGCTATCCACTGTGCTGCGGGCGCGGCGGGCTCGCAACGCCTCGGGCGGACGGGACACGGGGGATCCGTGCGGCGGGCGTCAGCGGGCGGTCGCCTGTTGCGCGAGGTAGCCGCGGACCAACCGCTTGCACTCGGCGATGAGGGTGGGATCGCCGTTCGGGTCGCTGCGGAAGGCGAGTTTGAGCACCGCGTCGGCGGCCTCCAGGGCGACCCGCAGGGTGAGCGTGGTGGCGGCCGGGTCGGTGGTGCGGAACACCTCGCCGCCGAGGGCCTGCAGGCGCAGCGCGACGGCGGTGTTGTTGTCGACGCCCGCGTCCAGCAGGTGCAGGTCGTCCCGGACCCCGGCGGGGACGAGCGGGCCGGCCAGGCCGAAGTCGACCTGGCCGAAGCCGGGCACGGCGCGCTTCATCGCCACGAACTCGTCGACCGCGAGGTCGGTGAAGGCGGCGGGGCCGACCGGGGCGGCGGCGGCCAGCCGGGCGTCGAGGCGCTGGAGGTACCGGTCGAGGTTGCGGCCGGCCAGCGCGGCCAGCAGGTCCTCCTTGCCGGCGAAGAACTGGTAGAGGGTGCCGATCGGCACCCGGGCCCGGTGGGCGACCTCCTTGGTGGTGAGCGCGGTCGCCCCGACTTCGTCGAGCAGCCCGGCGCAGGCGTCCAGGATGCGGCCGTACCGCTCCTGGCTGCGCTGCTGGACCGGTCGCCGGCGGGCCGACGGGGCCGTCCGGCCGGCTGCCACGTGACTCCGGGTGTCCGAGCTCATGGGCTCACTCTGCCCCATCCGCTGTTCCGGCGGCGAATCACCGGGACGGGAGCGGCCCGGTGTGCTTCGTGGGGGAGGAATGGACTGGTGGCCGGAGCTGAACGGCACGGTGGCGGGAAGGTGTCCACGAGTTGGTAATGGTCTTGTCGTGGACGCGATGACCGGTTCATACTCCTGGGGCGGACTACCTTGCGTGATCGACGCGTGCCTCTTCGTGGTGGTCGCGATTCGGCTGTGGCGGCTGTGACCTGCGTCCGCCGCCACCGGAAGTCTGGATGAACGCGTGTGCCTCCTAGCTCGTGCCACGTCCCGTTGTCCGTCCCGCAGAACGGAAGGAGGGGGTCGGTTCGGTGACGCCGTCCCGCGGAGGGCGTGAGGCCCTCGACACCGAGCACCGCCGGCAGTTCCTGGAGGCCGGCTACCTGGTCCTGCCCGGCCTGCTGCCGGAGGTCCTGCGCGAACGACTGGTCCCCGAGGTGGACCACTGGGTGGACGAGGGCCTGCGGGCCCGGTCGATCGCGGCCTGCGCCGACCCCGGCCGGCACGGACCGCCCCCGCTCCTGGAGCTGGAGCTGCCCGCCCACGGCGAACTCCTCACCCACCCGCCGTTGCTGCGCACGCTGACCCGCCTGCTCGGGCCGTCCTTCGTCTTCCACCACCTGCACAGCGACCGTCAGGCCCCGGACATCCCGGGCAAGCCCTGGCACCACGACCGGGAGCCCCACGACGGCTCCGACCCGTCGCTGCTGATGGTCCACGCGCTGCACTACCTCGGCGGGCTGGACGAGAAGGTCGGCAGCCTGGCCGTGCTGCCCGGGTCGCACCGCAGCGCCCTCGACAAGTCCGCGTTCGCCCACCACGGCACCGCGGAACTGCCCGGCGAGGTGGTCATCGACCGGCTGCCGCCCGGGACGACGGTGCTGCTCGACTCGGCGCTGTTCCACACGCGCAGGCCCGCACCCGACGGGCCCGGCCGGGCCCGGTACTTCGTCGACGCCTCCTACTGCCAGGTGGGCGCGCGCTGGCGCCCGGTGAAGCCGTACTGGCGGCAGATGCTCGCCCGCGCCCGCGAGCTGGACCTGGCCGACGGCCAGTGGCCCGAGCTGTTCGCGGAACGGCACTTCACCGAGTACACCGGAACCGTCTGAGGAGCACTGCCGTGAAGATCGTCACCGCCGTCGCCTACTCCGAGGTCCACGACGCCTACCTGCGGGACCACCCGGTGGAGCGGGCCCACGAGGCGAACAGCAACGTGTACGGCGAGGAGAACATCGAACGCGCCGACGGCCTCCAGGGCGGCTGGTGGCGGATCAGGCTCTCACGGGCCGACGTCCTGGGCGTCGTCCTGCCCTGGCACCTCAGCGAGGGCGGGGAGCTCGAACTGGTGCCGCGCGCCGGGCTCACGGTGGGCGAGGCGGCCGAGCGGGTCCGCTCCGGCGGGGCCGCGTGGACGGCGGCCAACCCGGTCTGCGCGGCCAAGCTGCGGCTGCTGCGGTGGGCCCCGTTCACGCCGCTCTTCCTCAGCACCGCCCCGGTCGACCACTCCGACTACGGGGACCTCGCGGTCCGGGCCGGGCTGATCCACCTCGACGGCCTGCACCGCATGCTGGCCTGGGAGTTGGCGGGGAGGCTGCCCGCCCGGGCGGTGCTGGACGGGTACCTGGTGGGTGATCCCGGGGTGCCGGCCGGACGGGCCCGGGCGGGCCGGGCGGGGGACGAGTCGGCGTGACCCCCGCGACGCAGCACCTCCGGTCCGCACCACCCGCCCGGGCCGCCCGCTCGCTGCCCGAACTCCTCGCCCGCCAGGCCCGGGCGTACCCGGACCGGCCCGCGCTGAGCGACGGCGTCCGCACCCTCGACCACCGCGCGCTGGACGCCGCGGCGGGCCTCGTCGCCGCCCGGCTGGCCGCCGTCGGCACCGGCCGGGGGGACCGGGTCGCCCTGGTCGGGCCCCGGGACGCCCGGATGCTGGTGCTGCTGCACGGCGTGCTGCGGTCGGGCGCGGCGGCGGTGCTCGCCGACCCGGACTGGTCGGCGGCCGACCTCGCCCGGCGGCTGGCAGCGGTCCGGGTGGCACGGGTGCTCGCCACGGAGGCCGGGCTCGGCGGGGAGGTGGTGGACGTCGAGGCGATCACCCGGCAGTCCGCGACGCCCGCGGACGGCGCGGTGGAGACGGGCCGTGCGGTGGAGACGGACGGTGCGGTGGATGCGGCCGGGGCGGCGGACGCCGGGGCGGTCACCCGGTGGCCCGCGCCTGCGGACGACCTCTCCGGGGAGGACCTGGCCTACCTCTCCTTCACCTCCGGGTCGAGCGGCGAGCCCAAGGCGGTCGCCGTCACCCACGCCAACGCCGTGCACTACGCCCGGGCGCTGGCCGCGCGGCTCGACCTCACCGAGGCCGACGCGCCGTGCACCGCGCACGTCACCACGCTGGCCGCCGACCTCGGCCACACCGCCTGGCTGCTCGCCCTCGCCACCGGCGGATCGGTGCACGTCGTCCCGGACCGCGAGGTACGCGACCCGGAGGCGTTCTGGGCCTCGCTGCGGCGCGCCGGGGTGACCGTGCTGAAGACCACCCCGTCACACCTGACCGCCCTGCTGGAGGGCCGCCCGGCCGGGTCGCCGCCGCTGCACACCGTGCTGCTCGGCGGCGAGCCGCTGCCCCGCCCGCTCGCCGCCGCCCTGCTCGACGGCGGCACCACCGCCCGGCTGGTCAACCACTACGGCCCGACCGAGACCACCGTCGGCGCCACCTGCCTGCTCGTCACCGACGCCCGCCGGCTGCCCGCCGAGGAGGCGACCGTACCGATCGGCACCGCGATCGGCGAGGTGCGGCTCACCGTCGTGGACACTGCCGGACGGGAGGTGCCGGACGGCGCGGTGGGGGAACTGCTCATCGGCGGCCGCGGTGTCACCGCCGGCTACTTCGGCCGGCCGGCCGAGACGGCCCGCGGCTTCGTCCGGCGGGACGGGCAGCCGACGTACCGCACCGGCGACCTGTGCCGCCGACGGGCGGACGGCGACCTGGTCTTCCTGGGCCGGGTGGACCGCCAGGTCAAGGTGCGCGGCTACCGGGTGGACCTCGCCGAAGTCGAACGCGCCATGGACGGCTACCCGGGCGTCCTGCGCTCGGCGGCACTGCTGCGGGAGACCGCCGTCGGCGGCCAACTGCTGGGCGCGGTACGACTGTCGGGCGGGGCGGACACCGTGGCGGGCCTTGCCGACCACCTGCGGGACCGGCTGCCGGGCTACTCCGTGCCGCAGCCGATCCTGGTGCTGCCGGAGTTCCCGGTCGGACCGAACGGCAAGCTCGACCGGCAGCGGCTGGGCGAGCTGGTCGCCGAACTGGTCGGGGTCCGGGCGGAGTCGGAGGGCACCGCCGGCTCCGGCCTGGCCGGGCGGATCGCCGGGTTCTGGGCGGGCGCCCTCGGACTGCCCGCCGTCGGGCCTCGGGCCGACGTGCTGGGCCTCGGCGGGGACTCCATCCTCGCCATGCGCACCATCGCCTTCCTGCGGCGTGCGGGCCTGCGGGTCGCCTACGAGGACTTCTACCGCCGCCCGACGGCGGAGGGCCTGGCGGCCGCCGTCGTCCCGGTCGCCCCGGGCGTCCCGGGCGTCCCGGGCGTCCCCGCTCCGCGCACCGGGCGCGACGGCGTCCGACTCGCCCCGGCGCAGCGCTGGTTGTACCGCCAGCGGTCCGTGCGGGACGTCCGGCACTGGAACCAGTCCGTCCTGCTGCGCTGTCGCACCGCCGTGGACCCGGCGGCGCTCTCGGCCGCGGTCGCGGCCGTCCTGGAACGCCACCCGGCGCTGCGCCGGCCGGTCTCGCCGGACGGCTGCGGCGAGCCCCGACCGGTGTCCGGCCTCGACCCGGTCTCCTTCTCCCGGATCCCGCGCGCGGCCGGGCCGATCGCCGACACGATCGCCGGGCTCTGCACCGAACTCCACCGCAGCCTGGACCCGGCGGCCGGCCGGCTGCTGCGCGTCCACCTGTTCTCGGGTCCGGCCGGCACCGACGACCGGCTCGCGCTGATCGCCCACCACCTGGTGGTCGACGGGCTGTCCTGGCGGATCCTGCTGGACGACCTGGCGCACGCCTACCGGGCGGTGCTCGACGGGAAGCCGGCCGAGCTGCCGCCGACGGCGGACTTCTACGACTGGGCGGCGGCGGCACCGGCGGCGGGCTCCGTGGCGGGCCCCTCCGCCGTGCCGGACGCGGAGCCCGCCGTGGAGACCCCGGTCGAGCCCGTGACCGAGTCGGCGGCGGAGCCCGAGCCTGCGACCGAGTCGGCGGCGGAGCCCGAGCGCGAGCCCGTGACCGAGCCCGCGATCGGGCAGCCCCCGGTGGAGCCCGCCGCGCTCAGCTGGGCGCTCGACCCGGCCGCCACCGCCCGCCTGGTCGCGCGGCACGGTGGCGGGTCCGGACTGGAGGCCGTGCTGCTCGCCGCCTTCGCCGGGGCCGTCACCGGCTGGAGCGGCCGCCCCCGGCTCGCCGTGGAGGTGGAGACCCACGGCCGGGACGCCGTGGGCGACCCGGGCGAATTCCTGGACACCGTCGGCTGGTTCACCGCCGTCAAGCACGTCGCGCTGCCGGCCGGGGCCGACCCGGGGACGGTGGCGCGGCAGCTGCGCGCGGCGACCGTCCGACCGATGGACGGGCCCGGGCACCGGCCCGCCGTCGGGTTCAACTTCCTCGGCACCTTCCGGCTGCCCGAGGAGCCCGCCCTGGACTGGACCGTCGCCGACGAACAGGCCGGGACGGCGCGCTGCGCCGGGGGCGATCCGCTGTACGAACTGCGGCTCACCGCACGGATCGTGGAGCAACGGCTGGTCGCCGACCTGGTGTACGGCCGGGCCGCACTGTCGGACCTCGCCGCCGAGCGGATCACCGCCGCGTTCACCCGGGCCGTGGCCGCCGAGGCGGGGACGGAACCGGGGACGGAGGCTGGAACGGGGCCGGGGACGGAGGCGGGACCGGACACCGCCGACCCGGGCCCCGGGCCCGTCCGGGCGCCGCTGTCCACCTCCGGCCAGCTGCTGCACCCCGGCATCCCGCCGACCGCCCGGGCGGCGGTGCGTGAACCCGCCCGGGTGCTGCTCACCGGCGCCACCGGCTACCTCGGGCGGCACCTGCTGGACGCCTTCCTCCGGCGCGGCGCCGACGTCACCTGCCTGGTACGGGCCCGCGACGACGCCGAGGCGCTGCGCCGCCTGGGCCCCGGCACGGCCCGCGCGGCCGGTGCCGTCGCCGGGGACGTCGACCGGGACGGCCTCGGCCTCTCCCCGGCCGGTCTGGAACGGGCCCGGGGCGCGCGGATCGTCGTGCACGCGGCGGCGGACGTCCGGCTGGTGGCCTCGCCCGACGAGCTGGAACGCACCAACCACACGGCGGTGCGCCGCCTGCTCGGCTGGGTCGGCGAGCACGCCCCGGAGGCCCGCGTCCACCACGTCTCCACGCTCGCCGTGTCGGGCGGCGTGGACGGCCCGCCGCGCCGCTTCAGCGAGGCGGACCTCGGCATCGGCCAGTACTTCCGCACCCCGTACGAGCGGACCAAGTTCCGCGCGGAGCAGGCCGTCCGGGCCTGGGCGGCCACCGGGCACTCCGCCTACCTGCACCGCAGCGGCCACATCGCGGCGCACAGCCGCACCGGGGCGTTCCAGGCCAACGTCGGCGACAACCGGATCTACCAGCTGATCCGCGGCTACCTGCTGGCCGGTGCGGCGCCGCGCCGGCCGGGCACCGCGTTCGCGTTCTCGCACGTGGACACGGTGGCCGCCGGGATCGCCGCGATCGCCCTCGACCCGTACGCCGCGCCCGGGGCGTACCACGTCGAGTCGCCGTACGAGGTCCCGCACGACGAACTGGTGGGCTGGCTCGCCGGGCAGGGCCACCGGGTGCGGCTGACCGACGACGAGACCTTCGCGGCCGCCATCGCCGAGGCCGAACTCCGGCACCCGACGGCCGCCCGGCTGGCCGCCGCCTGGGCGCAGCAGGAGGAGCGCAACGTCCGGGTGGACAGCGCGTACACCACGGCGGCGCTCGACCGGCTGGGCGTGCGCTTCACCGCCCCGACCCCGCAGTGGTGGTCGGCGGCGCTCGCCTGGGCCGCCGAGGCCGGCTACCTGCCGGCCGCCCGGCCCGCCCCCGGGCCCGCCCTCGCACCCGACCACCCCGGATGTCCCCCCGTAGGCAGGACTCACCCGTGAAGGCAGGATCCAGCGTGACGTCAGGTTCCGTGTCCCAGCTCTCCCCGGTGCTCAAGCAGGCCACGCCGGTCGTCGCGGTCCGCGGCGAGGGCCTCCACCTCTACGACGCCGGGGGCCGCCGGTACCTCGACTTCACCTCCGGCGTGGGGGTGACCAGCACCGGTCACTGCCACCCGAGGGTGGTCGAGGCCGTCCGCGAGCAGGCCGGCCGGCTGATCCACGGTCAGTACACCACCGTGCTCCACGACCGGCTGCTCACCCTCACCGAGCGGCTCGGCGAGGTGCTGCCACCGGGCCTGGACTCGCTGTTCTACGCCACCGCCGGCACCGAGGCGGTGGAGGCGGCGCTGCGGCTCGTCCGGCACGCCACCGGTCGGCAGAACGTGATCGTCTTCGAGGGTTCCTTCCACGGCCGCACCATGGGCGCGGCCTCGCTCACCACGGCCGGCACCCGGTTCCGGGCGGGCATCGGCCCGCTGGTCCCCGGGGTCGCGGTGGCGCCCTTCCCGGCCGCCTTCCGGCTCGGGCTGTCCGAGGACGAGGCGGTGGAGCACGCGCTGCGCGGACTGGACGAGGTGCTGGCGACGGTCTCCGCGCCCGCCGAGACGGCGGCGATGTTCGTCGAGCCGGTGCTCGGCGAGGGCGGCTACGTGCCGGCTCCGCGCGGCTTCCTGACCGGGCTGCGCGAGCGTGCCGACCGGCACGGGATCCTGCTGGTGCTGGACGAGGTGCAGAGCGGCTTCGGCCGCACCGGCCGGTTCTGGGCCCACCAGTACGAGGACGCCCGCCCGAACGGGGACGCCCACCAGCACGGGGACGCCCACCAGCACGGGGACGCCCGCCCGAACGGGGAGGGCTTGCGTCCCGACGTCCTGATCACCGCGAAGGGCCTGGCCAGCGGTTTCCCGCTGTCCGCGATCGCGGCGTCCGCGGAGCTGATGGGCCGCGCCTGGCCCGGCTCGCAGGGCGGGACCTACGGCGGAAACCCGGTGGCCTGCGCGGCCGCCCTGGCCACCCTGGACGTGCTGCGCGAGGAGCGGCTGGTCGAGAACGCCGCCGAACAGGGCGAGCGGCTGCTGGCCGGGCTGCGGGCGGTGGCCGCCGGGGCGCCCGGGATCGCCGACGTCCGCGGGCTCGGGCTGATGGCCGCCAGTGAGTTCTGCCGCCCGGACGGCTCCCCGGATCCGGAGGCGGCCCGGCGCGTCCAGCAGGCGGCCGCCGAGCACGGCCTGCTGCTGTTGCCGTGCGGGATCCACCTCAACGTGGTCCGGATGATCCCCGCGCTGGTGGTCACGGCCGGGCAGGTGGACGAGGCGCTGGAGCTGTGGGCCAAGGCCGTCGCGGCCGGAAGCCGGTAGGGAGGAGAGCGATGGAGACGGTGAAGGAAATCGGCTGGAGCAGCCTGGAGCTGGACGCCCGGCGGGCGCTCTGGTCGCTCCCGCTGGGGGAGGTGGAACGGCGGCTGCTGTGGGCGGACGCGCGGGCCGGGCGGTGGGGCGCGGCGGAGCCGGTGCGCGCCTGGCTGCGGGAGTTCGTCCGGGACGCCGTCGCCTCCGTCGGTGTCACCCACATCGGCGGCCTGGTGGACCCGGCGCACCCGGAGGAGCAGATCACCGAGGTGCTCTCCTTCCTGCTGCGGGACTACGGCCGGATCGTCCCGCAGAACGGGCGCGGCGACCTCACCTCCGTGCTGCGCGACCAGGACGGCGACGGCAACACCGAACTCGGCTTCCACTGCGACACCTGCGACCTGCTCGTCCTGCTCTGCCTCCGGCCCGCCTTCGACGGCGGCGGGTTGACCAAGCTGGCGAGCGCCCGGCACGTCCGCGACCTGATCGAGCGGGAGCGGCCGGACGCGCTGGCCACGCTCTGCGAGGACTGGACGTTCGACCGGACCGGCCGGGCGGGCCCGCAGGTGGTGGTCACCCCGATCCTCTACCGCCAGAAGGAGGGGACGGTCGGCTGCTACTACCAGACCCGCACCGTCCGTTCCTCCCCGGACCGCGGCGGCCCTGAGCTGACGGACCGTCAGTGGGAGGCGCTGGGCGTCCTGGACGAGGTGCTGTACCGGCCGGAGATCGCGTTCGGGCTGCCGATGGCCGCCGGTGACCTGTTGATCATCCGTAACAGCCGCGTGCTGCACGGGCGTTCGCCGTTCGTCGACGAACCGGGCCGGTACGCACGCCGGATGCTGCGGATCTGGGTGAACGAGGGGGAGGAGTGGGCACGTTGACCGCACCGCACGGACGGGTCGCGATCGTCACCGGAGGCGGCAGCGGGCTCGGCCGGGCCTCCGCGCTGGCTCTGCTGGAGGCTGGCTGGACCGTCGTCGTCGCCGGGCGGCGCAAGGACGCGCTGGAGGAGACCGCCGCCCTCGCGGGCCCGGCCGCCGACCGGGTGCTGCCCGTCCCGACCGACATCCGCAGCCCGGAGGAGGTCGCCCGGCTCTTCGACGCCGTCCGCGACCGGTACGACCGGCTGGACCTGCTGTTCAACAACGCGGGCGCCGCCGCCCCGCGCCGGCCGATCACCGAGACCCCGTTCGAGGACTGGAACCGGGTGCTCGACACCATCGTCACCGGTGGCTTCCTCTGCGCCCGCGAGGCCTTCCGGGTGATGAGCACCCAGACCCCGCAGGGCGGGCGGATCATCAACAACGGCGCACCCTCGGCGTACGTGCCGCGCCCCAACTCGGTCGCGTACACGGCCGCCAAGCACGCGGTGCTCGGCCTCACCAAGGTGCTCGCCCTGGACGGCCGCCCGTACGGCATCTCCTGCGGGCAGATCGACGTCGGCAACGTCAGCCCGGTCGACGGCGGGCCGCAGCCGGCCGCGATGCAGGCCGACGGCACGATGGCGGTCGAGGCGACCATCCCGGTCGAGCGCTTCACCGAGGCGCTCGTCCTGATGGCCGCCCAGCCGCCGGACACCAGCATCCAGTCGCTGGTCGTGCTGCCGGCCACCATGCCGTTCGTCGGGCGGGGGTGAGCCGGTGCTGGTCAGCGCGCGCTCCTTCGAGGAGTACCGGGCCATGTTCGCGCTCACCGACCGGGACCTGGAGCAGCGCATCCTGGACTGCCCGGCCGGTGCGGCGGGGTTCGTCGCCGAGGCCGGGCGGCGCGGCGTCGACGCGGTCGCCGTGGACCGCCAGTACGCCGACCACCGGGAGGAGTTGGGCCTGCTGGTGGAACGGGAGACGGTCTTCAAGCGGGACCTGCTGGTGAAGGAGACGGCCGGCTTCGTCTGGTCCCGGTACGGCGACGTGGACGACATGATCGGCCAGTGGACCGCCAACGCCAGGGCCTTCCGGGCCGACATCGCCGCCCGCCCGGACCGCTACGTCGCCGGCTCGCTGCCCGAACTCCCCTTCGCGGACGACTCCTTCGACCTGGTGCTCAGCTCGCACCTGCTGTTCTCGTACGGCAACCGGCTCGACGAGGAGTTCCACCGGGCGGCGCTGCTGGACCTCGCGCGGGTGGCCCGCCGTGAGGTCCGGCTGTTCCCGCTGGTGGTGTACGACACCGGAGTCCGCTACCCGGAGCTGGAGCGGCTGCGCCGGGAGCTGGCAGGGCTCGGGGTCCCCAGCCGGGTGGAGCCGGTGGCGTACCGGTTCCAGCCGGGGGAGGGCGAGATGCTGGTGCTCTCCTGCGCGGACTACCGGGCTCCGGGGCGGCCGGCCACGGCGGCGGGGCGGGCACCGGCCGAGGACCGGGTGCGCTGGCGGCACCGGGAGGCGGCACGGCCGGGCCCCTGAACTCCGGCCCGCCGAGGCCGCCGGAGGTCCGCCGAGGCCACCGGAGGACGGGCGAGCCTGCCGGAGGACCTCCGGGGACGCCGGAGGCCGGTCGGGGCGACGTGGTGTCGCCC
>NZ_JBHWCL010000070.1:0-45608 GCF_042735125.1 Kitasatospora sp. NPDC059599
GGCACCCTGCACTTTCCGAACCCAACCCCAGTCCTTCTGCAACTTCATCTATACATAACTTGGGGGGGCCGGGCCCCCCGCCCCACCCCCCACCCCTCAACCGGGACGTTAGATCAGGCTCCTCAGCCGACCGCCTCGACGCTCTCACCGGGCGGGCGTCCGCTCACCCGTTCGGACTCAAGGGCGGTCTGCAGGATCACCACGGCGGCGGCCTGGTCGACCACCGAGCGGCCCTTCTTCGCCTTGACCCCGGAGGCGCGCAGCCCGTGGGTCGCCGTGACGGTCGACATCCGCTCGTCCACCAGCCGCACCGGCACCGGGTAGAGCCGGTTGGCCAGCCGCGCCGCGTACCCGCGGACCTTCTCCGCCGCCGGGCCCTCCTTGCCGCTCAGCGAGCGGGGCAACCCGACGATCACCTCCATCGCGTCGTACTCCTCGACGATGGCGGCGATCCTGGCCTGCGACTTCACGCCGGCCGGGACGGTTTCCACGGGCGTGGCGAGCACCCCGTCGGGGTCGCAGGACGCGACCCCGATCCGGGCGTCACCGACGTCGACGGCGATCCGCCGCCCACGCCGGAAGGGCCTCTCCTCCTGCTCCATCAGCTGGCGCGCTCCGCGACCAGGCCGCGCACCGCGGCGATGGCCTCGCCGACCGCGGCCGGGTTGGAGCCGCCGCCCTGGGCGACGTCGTCCTTGCCGCCACCGCCGCCGCCGAGGGTCTTGGCGGCGGTCCGGACCAGCTCGCCGGCCTTGATGCCGCGGCCGCGGGCGTCCTCGTTGGTGGCGATCACGGTCAGCGGGCGGTCGTTGGCCACGGTGAAGGCGGCGACCACGGCCGGGCGCGCGCCGAGGCGGCCGCGCACGTCCAGGACCAGCTTGCGCAGCTCGTCCGCGCCCACGCCGTCGGCGACCTGGGCCGCGACCACGGCGATGCCGTGCACGTCCTCGGCCGAGTCGGCCAGGCCGGCGGCGGCGGCCAGCACCTTCTCGGCGCGGAAGCGCTCGATCTCCTTCTCGGCGTCCTTGAGCTTGGCGAGCATGCCCGAGATCTTCTCCGGCAGCTCCTCCGGACGGCCCTTGACCAGCTCGGTGAGCTGGGAGACCACGGTGTGCTCACGGGCCAGGAACTTGTACGCGTCGACGCCGACCAGCGCCTCCACGCGGCGCACGCCGGAGCCGATCGAGGACTCGCCGAGCAGCTTCACCAGGCCCAGCTGGGCGGTGTTGCCGACGTGGGTGCCACCGCACAGCTCCTTGGAGAAGTCGCCGATGGAGACGACCCGGACCTCGTCGCCGTACTTCTCGCCGAACATGGCGATGGCACCGGCCTTGCGGGCCTGGTCCATCGTCATGACCTCGGCGGTGACGTCCAGTTCACGACCCAGCACGTCGTTGATCTTCTGCTCGACGTCGACCAGCACGCTGCCCGGGACGGCGGCGGGCGAGCCGAAGTCGAAGCGGAAACGGCCGGGGGCGTTCTCGGAGCCGGCCTGGGCGGCCGTCGGGCCGAGCGCGTCGCGCAGCGCCTGGTGGGTCAGGTGGGTCGCCGAGTGGGCGCGGGCGATCGACCGGCGGCGCTCGGTGTCGATCGTGGCGTACGCCGAGGCGCCCAGCACGACCTCGCCGAACAGCACGCCGCCCGAGTGCACGATGACGCCCGGGACGGGCTGCTGCACGTCGCGGATCTCCACCACCGCGCCGGACTCCAGCCGGATCCGGCCGTGGTCGGCGAGCTGACCGCCGCCCTCGGCGTAGAACGGGGTGCGGTCGAGGATGATCTCGACCTCGTCGCCCTCGGAGGCGGCCGGCGAGGGGACGCCGTCCACCAGCAGGCCGACCACGGTGGCCTCGCCCTCGGTGAGGGCGTAGCCGGTGAAGACGCTCGCGCCGGCCTTGTCGGCGACGTCGCGGTACGCGGCGACGTCGGCGTGGCCCATCTTCTTCGCCTTGGCGTCGGCCTTGGCGCGGTCCCGCTGCTCCTGCATCAGGCGGCGGAAGCCGGCCTCGTCGACCTGGAGGCCCTGCTCCTCGGCCATCTCCAGGGTGAGGTCGATCGGGAAGCCGTAGGTGTCGTGCAGCTTGAACGCCTGCTCGCCGGAGAGCACCACGCCACCGGACTGCTTGGTGTCGGTGACCGCGGCGTCCAGCAGGTTGGTACCCGCCTTCAGGGTCTGCAGGAAGGCGCCCTCCTCGCCGATGACGACCGTCTCGATGCGCTTGCGGTCGGTCTCCAGCTCGGGGTACTGCGGCGCCATCGCCTTGATGGCGACGTCGATGAGCTCCTTGGCCACCGGCTCGGTGGCACCCAGCAGGCGCATGTTGCGGATGGCGCGGCGCAGGATGCGGCGCAGCACGTAGCCGCGGCCCTCGTTGCCGGGGGTGACGCCGTCGCCGACCAGCATGAGCGCGGTGCGGATGTGGTCGGTGACCACGCGCAGCGAGACGTCCGACTTGTGGTCGGCGCCGTAGGTGTGGCCGGTGAGCTCGGCGGCACGGTCGAGGATCATCCGGCTGGTGTCGATCTCGAAGAGGTTGTCGACGTCCTGCAGGATGGCGGCGAGGCGCTCCAGGCCGAGGCCGGTGTCGATGTTCTTGCTCGGCAGGTCGCCGAGGATCTCGAAGCCGTCCTTCCCGTCGCCGTGGCCGCGCTCGTACTGCATGAAGACCAGGTTCCAGATCTCCAGGTAGCGCTCGCCGTTGACGGCCGGGCCGCCCTCCTCGCCGTACGCGGGGCCGCGGTCGTAGTTGATCTCCGAGCACGGGCCGCACGGGCCGGGGACGCCCATCGACCAGAAGTTGTCCTTCATGCCGAGGCGCTGGATGCGCTCGGACGGGACGCCGATGACGTCACGCCAGATCTGCTCGGCCTCGTCGTCGTCCTTGTAGACGGTGATCCAGAGCTTCTCCTTCTCCAGGCCGTAGCCACCGTCCGCGACGGGGCTGGTGAGCAGCTCCCACGCGAACTTGATGGCTCCTTCCTTGAAGTAGTCGCCGAAGGAGAAGTTGCCGCACATCTGGAAGAAGGAGCCGTGCCGGGTGGTCTTCCCGACCTCCTCGATGTCCAGGGTGCGCACGCACTTCTGGACGCTGGTGGCGCGCGAGAACTGCGGCTTGACCTCGCCCAGGAAGTAGGGCTTGAACGGCACCATGCCGGCGTTGACGAGCAGCAGGGTGGGGTCGTCGGCGACCAGGGACGCCGACGGAACGACGGTGTGGCCGCGCTCCTCGAAGAAGCGCAGCCAGCGGCGGCGGATCTCAGCCGACTCCATTAGTGGTCCTTCCGGTTCGGGGTGCCGCCCCGCGGCGGCAGGGCGCGGCGGGGCGTTTCTTCAGTGGTCCGGGGGGTGGTGCGGGCACTGCGGGCGGGGGGCAGGGCGGCGGCCGGGCTGCCGGGCGCCGCCGAGATAGCTCGGTACTGCGGCTCGCCGGAGAGGGGCAACGCGGAGCGTTTCCCAGGAAGGGCGGTGGCGGGAGACGGGCGGGCTCTGCGCGCGGTGCGGGGCTCCGCCACGGCGGTGCCCCGCAGGCCGAGGTCGTCCTTCAGCTGCTCCTCGCGCTCGGCCATGCCGGCCTTCACGTCCTGCGCGAACTGCTTGGCCAGGTCGCCCAGGTGCAGCGCACCGCGCGCGGCGGTGCCGGAGAGGCTGTCCGGGGTGAGCCGCTGGACGGCCTCGTTGGCCTTGTTCATGGCCCAGACGGTGGCGCCGGCGCCGACCGCCATCCAGAAGATGCGTCGCACCATGCCGTCAGCCCCTCACCGCTCGCCGGACCCTGGAGAGCAGACCGCCCCTGGGGGCGGTCGCGGCGCGCACCTCGGCCCGGATCAGCCGGGCCAGTTCCTCGCGCTCGCCGGTCTGCAGCGGCACGGACGGCAGGGTGCCCTGCTGCTTGGCGACGGCCTTGCGGACGCCGTAGCTGAAGGCCGCGACCTTCACCAGCGGTCCGCCCAGGGTGGCGGCCACGGTGGAGGAGAGCGCGTTGGCGTTGGCGGCGGCGTCCTGCACGTTGGCGGTGATCTCGTCGACCCGCTCCAACTGCTCGTTGGCGCTGCGCACCGCGGCGCCCGCGTCGGTCAGCAGGGGCACGGCCTGATCGGTGACCGCGGAGACCAGCACGGCGGCCTCCTTCAGCACCCGGGAGAGGCGGACCAGCACGACGGCGAGCAGGGTGACCAGGACCGCCCAGAACACGGCGACGAGCAATCCGGCCAGCTCTCCCACGGACACCTTTGCGCGCTCCCTCTCCTTGCTGTTCTCCAGACGGAACCCTATCGCGCCCACGCCCGGTTTCCGGACCGGGTCGCGGCCCCGGGCGATCCGACCGGGTGTGCGATCCGCGCGCGTAACCTACCGGCCGGTCACCTCGTTCTGCCAGGCAGGCCGTCGCGCGGACGGCCCGAGCACGTCCGGACCGCGACGGTCCGGCCTGGAACACGGGGAGCAGCGGTTGGCCGGCGACTGGACAGCACAGCCCGGGGAGCCCGCGGCGGGGCCGCGCGGGCCGGAGTGCGGCCGGCTGCCGGCCGAGGTGACGGGGTTCGTCGGGCGCCGGCGGGAGCTGGCGGACGTGGCGGACCTGCTGGCCGCCGCCCGGTTGGTGACGGTGACCGGCCCCGGCGGGGTGGGCAAGAGTCGGCTGGCGCTGCGGGCGGCGGCCCACGCGGACGCCGTCTTCCCGGACGGCACCTGGCTGGTGGACGTGGCCCCGGTGCAGGACCCGCTGCTGCTCGGCCACGCCGTCCTGGAGGCCCTGCGGCTGACCGACGGCACCGCCCGTCCGCCGCTGGACGTCCTGACCGAGCAGCTGGCCGACCGGCGCCTGCTGCTGGTGCTGGACGGGTGCGAGCACCTGGTGGAGGCCTGCGCCGAGCTGGCGGACGCGCTGCTGCGGGCGCTGCCGGGCCTGCGGCTGCTGGCCACCAGCCGCACCGCGCTGCGGGCCTACGGCGAGCACCTGCTGACCCTCGCGCCGCTGCCGGTCGGTCCGGTGCCCGCGGGTGCCCCGGAGCCCGGCGCGCTGCCGGACGCGGTGCGGCTGTTCGCCGAGCGGGCCCGGGCGGTCCTGCCGTCCTTCGAGGTGACGGAGGCGAACGCGGAGGCGGTCGGCGTGCTCTGCCGACGGCTGGACGGCATCCCGCTGGCCGTGGAGCTGGCGGCCGGACGGCTGCGCGCGCTGTCGGTGGAGCAGATCACCGCCCGTCTGGACGACCGGTTCCGGCTGCTCACCGGCGGCTCCCGGACGGCGCTGCCGCGGCACCAGACGCTGCGCACGACGATCGGCTGGAGTCATGAGCTCTGCACGGTGCAGGAACGTTTACTCTGGGCCCGCCTCTCGGCCTTCGCCGGCAGCTTCGACCTCGAAGCCGCCGAGTACGTCTGCGCCGGCGAGGGCATCGAGCCCGAGGACGTGCTGGACCTGGTCGACGAACTCGTCGCCAAGTCCGTGGTGCTGCGCGAGGACAGCGCCTTCGGCGTCCGCTTCCGCCTGCTGGACACCCTGCGCGAGTACGGCGGCCACTGGCTGCGCGCCACCGGCGAGGAGCAGCGGCTGCTCCGCCGCCACCGGGACTGGTACCTCGGCGTCGCCACCTGGGGCGAGGTCGAGTGGTTCGGCCCCCGCCAGGCGGAGACCGCCGAACGCACCGAGCTGGCCCACACCAACCTCCGCGCGGCACTGGAGTTCTGCCTCGCCGAGCCCGGCGAGGAGCAGATCGCGCTGCTGCTGGCCGGCACGCTCTGGTTCTACTGGGTCGGCTGCGGCCACCTCGGCGAGGGGCGGCACTGGCTGGACCGCGCGCTCGCCGTGGGCCGCGAACCCACCGAGGCCCGCGCCAAGGCGCTGTGGGTGACCGGCTACACGGCCACGCTGCAGGGGGACCTGGGCGCCGCCCGTCCGGCCCTGGAGGAGTGCCGCCGCCAGGCCCTGGACACCGGCGACGACCGGGCCCTCGCCTACGCCGTCCACCGCCAGGGCTGCGCCGCCCTGATCGGCGACGACCCGAACCGCGCCGCCGAGCTCTTCGAGGAGGCTCTCTGGCACTACCGGACCATCGGCGAGCTCAACAGCAACGTGGTGATGGCGATGCTGGAGCTGGGTCTGGCCTACCTCTTCCAGGGCGACCTGGACAGCGGCGAGCTCTGGTTCGGCCAGGCCCGCGAACTGTGCGAGGAGCACGGCGAGCAGTGGGCGTACGCGTACGTGCTGTACGCGATGGCGTACTCGCACTGGCTGGACGGTGCGGTCCAGGCGGCCCGTGCTCTGGCCCGCGAGTGCGTCCGGCTGAACCACCTGTTCCACGACCTGCTCGGCATCGTGCTGGGGATCGACCTGCTGGCGCTGCTGGAGACCGAGCCGAGCGGCCCGGGCGAGCCGGGCGACCTGCGCGAGGCCCGGGTGCTGCAGGGCGCCGCGCACCGGATCTGGCGCACGGTCGGCACCCCGTTCCTCGGCTCGCGGAACTTCTTCGGCACCCACCAGGAGTGCGCCGAGCGGGCCCGGGCCGGTCTGGCCGAGCAGGAGTACGAGGAGTGCTACCGGGCCGGCGCCCGGCTGGACCTGGAGGAGGCCGTCTCCCGGGCGCTCGGCGGAGGAGGTTCGGCGGAGGGTTCGGAGCCGGGCGCGGGGCCCTTCTCGGTGCCGCCGGCCCCGGCCCCCTCGCCGGCCCGGAAGGGCTGAGGCACGGGCTGGAAGGGCCGTCTCACAGGCCGGAATAGCTGAAGCTTGCCCATTGCTTGAGGAGGCAAGGATCCACCCGGAAGGAGCACCATGGCCGTCCACAACGCCGCCGACGAGTACCGCATGGCGAAGTTCTACTTCGACTCCAAGGCGTACACCGATGCCGCCCGCATGCTCGAAGGCGTGCTCGCCGAGGAGCCGGCCAACCTCTCCGTCCGGCTGCTGCTCGCCCGCAGCTACTACCACTCCGCCCGACTCGGCCGCGCCGAGGCCGAGTTGCACCGGATCCTGGAGGCGAACCCGGCCGAGGACTACGCCCGGATGATGCTCGGCCGCACCCTGGAGCGCCAGGGCCGCACCGAGGAGGCCCGCCCGCACCTGCGGCTGGCCGCCGCCATGGCCGGCGAGAGCGTCTGAGCACCGGGCACAACCGGAAAACGGCGAGCCCCCGCCGCCTCGAAAGGCGACGGGGGCTCGCTGGTGGTCACGCGAAGAGCGGAACCACTCGCGGGTCAGCGCGAGTAGTACTCGACGACGAGCTGCTCGTCACAGATCACCGGGACCTCCTTGCGCTGCGGCGCGCGGTCCAGGCGGAAGGCCAGGGCCTTCAGGTTGACCTCGAGGTACTTCGGGGTCTGGCCCTCACCCGCGTAGCCACCCTCACGGGCGACCTGGAACGGGACCTTCTCCTTGCTGCGCTCGCGGACGGTCACCACGAAGCCCGGCTTCATCTGGTACGACGGCTTGTTGACCTTGCCACCGTTGACCTCGATGTGGCCGTGGACGACCATCTGGCGGGCCTGGTAGATGGTGCGGGCAATGCCCGAACGCAGCACCAGGGAGTCCAGACGGGTCTCCAGCTCGGCGACGAGCGCCTCACCGGTCTTGCCCTCGGCCTTCTTCGCGCGGTCGAACGCGCGCGCCATCTGCTTCTCGCTCAGGTCGTACTGGGCGCGCAGACGCTGCTTCTCGAGCAGACGGACCTTGTAGTCCGAGTTCTGCTTGCGACCACGGCCGTGCTGGCCGGGCGGGTACGGGCGGGCCTCGAAGTACTTGACGGACTTCGGGGTCAGCGGCACGCCGAGCGCACGCGCGATCTTGACCTTGGGACGCTTCTGGTTCGCCATGAACCAAACCTTCCTTGCTTACGAATACGGCTTTCACCAGGTGTTGACGGAGGTCGCACGTCGCGACCCGGAGAAAACCCCGCCGCCTGCGCGATGGGATCAGCCGCTCTCCGGAGCCGGGCACGAGAGTGCTTGTCACACGGACGGTCCGGAACCCCGGGCCACCCGCGACACCGAAACGGTGCGCGACGCTCCTGTTGCGGGCCCCTCGGAAGGGGCCTACGGCCGGTGTCCCGCTGGTGCGGCCGGTCGGTGGGGTCTCCCCCGCCGCCGTCCCGGGACATGGCACTCCGATCGAGTATAGCCGCCGATCACTCGCCCTTTTGCCCGGGCTCCCGCTCGGGCGCCCGCTCCGGCGTCGGCGCCGGATCCGGGTCCGGTTTCGACGCCGGCCTCGGCTCCGGCTTCTTCTCGCTCCGCCGCTCCCCGCGCAGCCGCCCCCGGGTCCAGTCCACGACGTCCGCGTAGCGGGCCTCGCCGCCGCGCCGCGTCGGCTGGTAGTACTCCTTGCCGTGCACCGCGTCCGGAGCGTACTGCTGGCCGGCGATGCCCTCCGGCAGGTCGTGCGGGTACTGGTAGCCCTTGCCGTGGCCGAGCTTGCCCGCACCGCCGTAGTGCGCGTCCCGCAGGTGCGCCGGCACCGCGCCCGCCAGGCCCTGCCGGACGTCCGCCAGCGCCGCGTCGATCGCCAGGTAGGCCGCGTTGGACTTGGGGGCCAGGGCCAGCGCGATCGCTGCCTGGGAGAGGATGATCCGCGCCTCCGGGAAGCCGATCAGGGCCACCGCCTGCGCGGCCGCCACCGCCGTCTGCAGCGCCGTCGGGTCCGCCAGGCCGACGTCCTCGCTGGCCGAGATCATCAGCCGGCGGGCGATGAACCGCGGGTCCTCGCCGGCCTCGATCATCCGGGCCAGGTAGTGCAGGGTCGCGTCCACGTCGCTGCCGCGGATCGACTTGATCAGCGCGCTCGCCACGTCGTAGTGCTGGTCGCCGTCCTTGTCGTAGCGCACCGCCGCCTGGTTGACGGCCGTCTCCGTGGTGGCCAGCGTGATGCTCGACTCGCCCTTCTCCAACGCCGCCCCGGCCGCCGCCTCCAGCGTGGTGAGCGCCCGCCGGGCGTCGCCGCCGGCCAGCCGCACCAGGTGGTCCTCGGACTCCCCGGTGAGCTCCAGCGCGCCCTCCAGGCCGCGCTCGTCGGCCACCGCGCGGCGCAGCAGCGCGCGGATGTCCTCGTCGGTCAGCGACTCCAGGGTGAGCAGCAGCGAGCGGGACAGCAGCGGGGAGATCACCGAGAAGTACGGGTTCTCGGTCGTCGCCGCGATCAGGGTGACCCAGCGGTTCTCCACGGCGGGCAGCAGCGAGTCCTGCTGGGCCTTGGAGAAGCGGTGGATCTCGTCCAGGAAGAGCACCGTCTCCCGGCCGGACATCCCGACCGCCCGCCGGGCGCCGTCGATCACCGCCCGGACCTCCTTGACCCCGGCGGTGATCGCGGAAAGCTCGACGAAGCGCCCCTCGACGGCCTGGCTGATCACGTGCGCCAGGGTGGTCTTCCCGGTGCCGGGAGGCCCCCAGAGGATCACCGAGCTGGTGGCCGCCGGCCCGCGCGAGCCCGCGACCAGTCGCCGCAGCGGCGAACCGGGCTTCAGCAGCTGCCGCTGCCCGGCGACCTCGTCCAGGGTGCGCGGTCGCATCCGTACGGCCAGGGGCGCCCGCCCGGGCTCCTTGGCCTGGCGTTCCTCGGCGGCGGCGGTGAAGAGGTCCGGTTCGTCCACACCGGAAGCCTATGCGAGCGCTCGGACAGCGGGTCCCGCGGCGGACGGCCTCGCCCGCCGCCCGCCGCCCGGGGCGACGAGGACCCGGCCTAGCCGAGCAGCCCGGCCGCGTGGTCCGGGACGTACTTCTGCAGGTCACGCGGGGGCCGCTGGTAGCCGCGCGAGGACGGCCGCGGCGGCAGCTCGATCTGCGGCGCCTTGATCTCGTGGTACGGCACGGTGGAGAGCAGGTGGGAGATCATGTTGATCCGGGCCCGGCGCTTGTCGTCGCTCTCCACCACGTGCCAGGGCGAGTCCGGGACGTCGGTGTGGATGAACATCTCGTCCTTGGCCCGCGAGTAGTCCTCCCAGCGGGTGATCGACTCGACGTCCATCGGGGAGAGCTTCCAGCGCTTCATCGGGTCCCCCAGCCGGGCCCGGAACCGCCGCTCCTGCTCGGTGTCGCTCACCGAGAACCAGTACTTGCGCAGCAGGATGCCCGCCTCGATCAGCATCCGCTCGAAGGTCGGGCACTGGTGCAGGAACTGCCAGTACTCCTCGTCGCTGCAGAAGCCCATCACCCGCTCCACCCCGGCGCGGTTGTACCAGCTGCGGTCGAACAGCACGATCTCCCCGGCCGCCGGCAGGTGCTCGACGTACCGCTGGAAGTACCACTGGGACTTCTGCCGCTCGGTCGGCATGGGCAACGCCGCGACCCGGGCGATGCGCGGGTGCAGGTACTCCGTCACCCGTTTGATCGCCCCGCCCTTGCCCGCGGCGTCACGTCCTTCGAAGACCACCACCACGCGGGCGCCCTCGACCCGCACCCACTCCTGGAGCTTCACCAGCTCCTGCTGCAGCCGCAGCAGCTCCCGCTCGTACGGCCTCTTCGCCAGTCGCTCCGGCTTCGCGGTCCACTGCTCCTCGGCCACCCTCTGACCCTCCGTCCGACCCGTGCTGATGCACACTCACCGTAGGCGCAGCACGGCGAATTCGCAGGCCGGAACGGAACCGGGCGGCGGCGGAGCGGGAGGAGTGCGGCGGTCTAGACCGCGACGAAGGGCTCGGGGTAGCGGCAGAGCCCGCGCGGGCCGCCGTCGTACGCCGTCAGCGGCAGCGCCTGGAAGTAGGCCTCCGGCACCTCGAAGGGGCCGACGACCTCGTGCCGCCCGGCCGGCGCGAAGCCGAACCGCGCGTAGTACTCCGGATCGCCGAGGACGACCACGAGCTTCTCCCCCGCGTCCTCGGCCGCCGACAGCACGGCCCGGACGACGAGCTCGCCGACGCCCCTGCGCTGCCACTCGGGCGCCACGGCGACCGGCGCGAGCGCCACCGCGTCGCCGTCCCCGACCTGCAGCCGGGTGAGCAGCGCGTGGCCGACCACCAGCCCGGTGTCGTCCACGGCGACCACCGACAGCCCGGGCAGCCAGGCGGGATGGCGGCGCAGCGCGTCGACCAGGTCGGCCTCGTCCGGACCGGGGAACGCGGCCATGTGGACGCGTCTGGTCGCCGGGGCGTCCTGCGGACATTCGATTCTCGTTGTGACCTGCATGGGGTCGACCCTCCCTGTGTCACACACCGTTGTGGACCGGCCCCGGACGGTGGGTGGACCGTCCGGGGCCGTTGCAGGTTAGCGGATGACGCGCCGTCAGGACTTGGGCTGAGCCTCGGACTTGGCGTCGTCGCGGACCTTGGGCTGGGCGTCCACGCCGGCCTCGCGGCGCTGCGCCGGGGTGATCGGGGTCGGGGCGCCGGTCAGCGGGTCACCACCGGTGGACGTCTTCGGGAAGGCGATGACGTCGCGGATGGTGTCGTACCCGCCGAGCAGGGTGACGATCCGGTCCAGACCGAAGGCGACACCACCGTGCGGCGGCGGGCCGTAGTTGAACGCGTCCAGCAGGAAGCCGAACTGCGAGGCCGCCTCCTCCTCGGAGAGGCCGATCGCGTCGAACGCCCGCTTCTGCACGTCGCGCTGGTGGATACGGATCGAACCGCCGCCCAGCTCCGAGCCGTTGAGGACCAGGTCGTACGCGTTGGACAGCGCCGCACCGGGGTCGGTGTCGAAGGTGTCCAGCGACTCGCCGGTCGGGGCGGTGAACGGGTGGTGCACCGCGTGCCAGCCCTGGAAGGCGCCCTTGTCGTCCTCGATCGGCTCGAACATCGGGAAGTCGACGACCCAGAGGAAGGCCCACTTGGACTCGTCGATCAGCTCGCAGCGGCGGCCGATCTCCAGACGGGCGGCGCCGAGCAGCTCCTGCGAGGCGCGCTCCTTGCCGGCCGCGAAGAAGACCGCGTCGCCGTTCTTGGCGCCCGCGGCGGCGGCCAGGCCGGCCAGGTGCTCCGCGGACAGGTTCTTGGCGACCGGGCCGCGCAGCTCGCCGGTCTCGGCGTCGATGAGCACGTAGGCCAGGCCCTTGGCGCCGCGCGCCTTGGCCCAGTCCTGCCAGGCGTCCAGCTGCTTGCGCGGCTGCGAGGCACCGCCGGGCATGACCACGGCGCCGACGTACGGGGCCTGGAAGACGCGGAACTCGGTGCCCTTGAAGTACTCGGTGAGGTCGGTGAGTTCCTGGCCGAAGCGGACGTCCGGCTTGTCGGAGCCGTAGCGGCCCATGGCGTCCGCGTAGGTCATCCGCGGCAGCGGGTTGGGGACCTCGTAGCCGTGCACCTCGCGCCAGATCGCACCGATGATCTTCTCGCCGAGGGCCAGGATGTCCTCCTGGTCGACGAAGGAGGCCTCGATGTCCAGCTGGGTGAACTCCGGCTGCCGGTCGGCGCGGAAGTCCTCGTCGCGGAAGCAGCGGGCGATCTGGTAGTAGCGCTCCATGCCGGCCACCATCAGCAGCTGCTTGAACAGCTGGGGCGACTGCGGCAGCGCGTACCAGTGGCCGGGCTGCAGGCGGACCGGGACGAGGAAGTCGCGGGCGCCCTCGGGGGTGGAGCGGGTGAGGTACGGCGTCTCGATGTCGAGGAAGTCGTTCTCCTCCATCACCCGGCGGATGATGTTGCTGACCTTGGAGCGCAGCCGCAGGCCCTTGGCCGGGCCCTCACGGCGCAGGTCCAGGTAGCGGTAGCGCAGCCGGACCTCCTCGTTCACCGTGCCCGGCTCGTACTCGGCGACCGGGAAGGGCAGCGGGGCGGCCTCGGAGAGGACCTCGATCGCGCTGACGACGACCTCGACGGCGCCGGTCGGGATGTCGGGGTTCTCGTTGCCCTCGGGGCGGACGCGGACGTCGCCGACGACCTTGACGCAGTACTCGGCGCGCAGGCCGTGCACCGAGTCCAGGTCGCGGACCACGATCTGCACGGTGCCGGAGGCGTCGCGCAGATCGATGAAGGCCACGCCGCCGTGGTCGCGGCGGCGGGCGACCCAGCCGGCCAGGGTGACGGTGGTGTCTGCGTGCTCCGGGCGGAGCGTGCCCGCGTCGTGCGTGCGGATCACAGCTGCTTCTCCTTCAGGGTGATGACGAGTGCGTCGAGGGCGACGGGGGTCTGCTCGCCGGTGCTCAGGTCCTTGAGCTGGACGACGCCCTCGGCGAGGTCCCGGTCCCCGGCGATCAGGGCGAAGCGGGCGCCGGACCGGTCGGCGGACTTCATGGCGTTCTTGATGCTCTTGACGCCGAAGGCGAGGTCGGTGGCCACGCCGGCCCGGCGCAGCTCGACCACCTTGGCGAACAGGACGTTCTTGGCCTCCTCGCCGAGCGCGACCGCGTACACGGCAGTGGCGGCCGGCAGGTCGAGGGTGACGCCCTCGGCCTCCAGTGCGAGGTAGGTGCGGTCCACGCCGAGGGCCCAGCCGACGGACGGCAGCGCCGGGCCGCCGATCATCTCGGAGAGGCCGTCGTAGCGGCCGCCGCCACCGATCGCGGACTGCGCGCCGAGGCCGTTGTGCACGAACTCGAAGGTGGTGCGGGTGTAGTAGTCCAGGCCGCGGACCAGCTTCGGGTCGTCCACGAAGGCCACGCCGGCCGCGGTGAGCAGCTCGCGGACCTTCTCGTCGTACGCCTTGCAGTCCTCGCACAGGTAGTCGCGCAGCATCGGGGCGCCGACCAGCTGCTCCTGCACCGACTCGCGCTTGTCGTCCAGGACGCGCAGCGGGTTGATCCCGGCGCGGCGGCGGGTGTCCTCGTCCAGGTCCAGGCCGGAGAGGAACTCGATCAGCGCGGCGCGGTAGACCGGGCGGCACTGCTTGTCGCCGAGGCTGTTGAGCAGCAGCGAGTAGTCGGCGAGGCCCAGCGAGCGGAAGGCGTCGTCGGCCAGGATGATCAGCTCGGCGTCCAGTGCCGGGTCCTCGGCGCCGATCGCCTCGGCGCCGACCTGGGAGAACTGGCGGTAGCGGCCCTTCTGGGCGCGCTCGTAGCGGTAGTACGAGCCGGAGTACCAGAGCTTGACCGGCAGGTTGCCCTGCTTGTGCAGGTTGGCCTGGAGCGCGGCACGCAGCACCGACGCGGTGCCCTCCGGGCGCAGCGCGAGTTCGTCGCCGCCCTTGGTGGTGAGGGTGTACATCTCCTTGGTGACGATGTCGGTGGACTCGCCGACGCCGCGGGAGAACAGCTTCACGTCCTCGAAGACCGGGGTCTCGACGTAGCCGTAACCGGCCCGGCGGGCGGGCGCGGCGATGCGCTCGCGGATCGCCAGGAAGGTCGCGGAGCTGGGGGGCAGCAGGTCGTAGGTGCCCTTGGGGGCGGTGAAGGTGCTCAACTTCTCTTCCGTCACATTCCTCGTCGCGGGAAAGCCGGGGCGCCGGCCGCCCCCGCTGCCTGTCGGAGGTAGGGGTTGGTGGCGCGCTCGCGGCCGATGGTGGTCTGACCGCCGTGGCCGGAGAGGACCACGGTGGAATCGTCGAGGGGCAGGCACACCCGGGCCAGCGACGTCATGATCGCCTCGCTGTCCCCGCCCGGGAGGTCGGTACGCCCGATGGAGCCGGCGAACAGCAGGTCGCCCGAGAACAGCACCGGGGGGAGGTCCTCGGCACCGGGCGTCCGGAAGGTCACCGACCCCCCGGTATGGCCCGGGGCGTGGTCCACGGTGAGCTGCAGGCCGGCCAGCTCCAGCACGCTGCCGTCGGTGAGCTCGCGCACGTCGTCGGGCTCGCCGACGGTGAGCTCGCCCATCAACTGGGTGCCCAGGGAGCGGCCGAGCGCCTTCTCCGGGTCGGACATCATGTACCGGTCCTCGGGGTGGATCCAGGCCGGGACGCCGCGGGCGCCGCAGACCGGGACCACCGAGGCCACGTGGTCGATGTGGCCGTGCGTGAGCAGCACGGCGACGGGCTTGAGCCCGTGCTCGCGGACCATGTCCTCGACGCCGCGGGCCGCCTGGTGGCCGGGGTCGACGATGACGCACTCCTCGCCCGCCGCCGGAGCGACCAGGTAGCAGTTGGTGCCCCAGGCTCCAGCGGGGAATCCGGCGATGAACACGCGCGTCCTTCGGGTGTGCGGCGGTCGGTGAGCGAGAACCACCAGTAGTGATGCTGCCTATTGGTTACTCAGGGGCAGCCTACCGGCGGTCCGGCTCCGGTTGCGAACCAGATAGGGCTGGCGGGACGGGCCGTCTGACAGGTTCACCGCGTCCTTACGGGCCCGGTCCCTACACTTGGCCGCCGAGGGATGCGATGATCCGCTCCGGAATCCATCCACTTTTCCCGCACATCCGTAGGAGACACGGCCGGTGGTCAGTAGCGAACAGCGGCGGCGGCAGCTCGCCCGCGAGAAGTACGAGCGCCAGATGGAGCGCCGGGTCGAGATGGCGGCCGCCCGCAAGCGCCGCAACACGATCATGGGCGCGTCGCTTGCCGTCGTTGTCCTGGCCGGAGGCGGGACGCTCTTCGCCACCGGCGCGTTCAACTCGGATGACAAGGGCAAGAGCGCCGCGAACGGCGCGCAGGCCGCGCCGACCCAGGCGGCCGAGCCGACCGCCCCGACCCGCAAGCCGGTCGAGGGCTGCACCGACCCCGCGCCGGGCGCCCCCAACGGCAAGAAGTGGCAGGCCGAGCCGGCCATGTCGGTCGACGCGGCCGGCTCGTACACCATGACGATGGACACCAACTGCGGCAAGGTCACGATCGCGCTGGACGCGGCCAAGGCCCCGCACACGGTGAACTCCTTCTCGTTCCTGGCCGGTGAGAAGTACTTCGACCACACCAAGTGCCACCGCCTCACCACCAGCAACATCTTCGTGCTGCAGTGCGGCGACCCGACCGCCAGCGCGACGGTCCCGGGCGGTGCGGGCGACCCCGGCTACAAGTTCGCGGACGAGAACCTGACCGGCGCGACGTACCCGGCGGGCACGGTGGCGATGGCCAACTCCGGCCCGGGCACCAACGGCAGCCAGTTCTTCCTGGTCTACAAGGACACCCCGCTGCCGCCGAAGTACACCCCCTTCGGGAAGATCACCGGCGGCCTGGACGTGGTGCAGAAGATCGCCGCCGCCGGCACCCTGGAGGGCGGCACGGACGGCCACCCGATGGCGGACGTGACGCTCAACGCCCTTACAGTGTCGAAGGGTTGAGCAATCCCGGGACGGTCGGCGCGCGGTGTCCGCACCGCCGCCGCCCGGCCCCGGCCCGAAATCGCCCGGCCCGGATGCGGACAGCACCGGGCCTGGTCGCCTATGTTGGCGTTGTATAGGGTGCCCGGACCCGCCTAGCCGCCACCCTCGGCAGCAAGGCACGGCGGACGGGGACGGCGGACTCATCGGTCCGCCGCACATCAACTGTGGACGACGGTCGCGCGCCGCCCCGGCGCGGGCGCGACGTCATGTGGAGGACGCGCTATGAGCAGCGACCCGTGGGGCCGTGTGGACGAGCAGGGCACGGTCTACGTCAGGACGGCCGACGGCGAACGCGTCGTGGGTTCCTGGCAGGCCGGCTCGCCCGAGGAGGCCCTCGCCTACTTCGAGCGCAAGTACCAGGGCATCGAGGTGGAGATCGGCCTGCTGGAGAAGCGGGTGCGCACCACCGACCTGGCCGCCAAGGACGCCCAGACCGCACTGGAGCACCTGCGCGCGCAGGTGGTCGAGGGGCACGCGGTCGGCGACCTGGAGTCCCTGGCCAAGCGGCTGGACACGCTCGCCGGCGAGATCGAGACCCGGCGCGAGGAGCGCAAGGCCGCCCGCGCCAAGGCGCAGGACGAGGCCCGCGCGGCCAAGGAGGCCCTGGTCGCCGAGGCCGAGCAGCTCGCCGAGTCGACCCAGTGGCGGGAGGCCGGGGACCGGCTGCGCGCCCTGGTGGACACCTGGAAGGGCCTGCCCCGCCTGGACCGCAAGAGCGACGACGAGCTGTGGCACCGCTTCTCGCACGCCCGCTCGGTCTTCTCCAAGCACCGCAAGGCGCACTTCGCCACCCTGGACGCCGAGCGCGAGACCGCGCGGCAGACCAAGGAGGCCCTGGTCGCCGAGGCCGAGGCCCTGTCCTCGTCCACGGACTGGGGCAGCACCGCGGCCGCCTACCGCGACCTGATGGCGCGCTGGAAGGGCGCCGGCCGTGCCCAGCGCGACATCGAGGACGAGCTGTGGGCCCGGTTCCGCGGCGCGCAGGACGTCTTCTTCCAGGCCCGCTCCGCGGTGTTCAGCGAGCGGGACGCCGAGCAGGTGGAGAACCAGAAGCTCAAGGAGGCGCTGGCCACCGAGGCCGAGGCGATCCTGCCGATCACCGACCTGAAGGCCGCCAAGGCCGCGCTGCGCGAGGTCAACGAGCGCTGGGAGGCGATCGGGCACGTGCCGCGCGAGGTCCGTCCGAAGCTGGACGGCCGGCTGAACGCGGTCGAGCGGGCCATCCGCGAGGCCGAGGACAGCGAGTGGAAGCGCTCCAACCCGGAGGCCAAGGCCCGCGCGGCCGGCATGGTCGGCCTCTTCCAGGCCAAGGCCGACAAGATCCAGGCCGACCTGGACAGGGCCCGCGCCGCCGGCAACGCCTCCAAGGTCGCCAAGCTTGAGTCCGAGCTGGCCGGTGTGCAGACGCTGCTGGAGCAGGCGCACAAGAGCCAGGAGGAGTTCAGCGGCTGATCACCGCCGAACGGACCGGCCGGACGACGAAGGCCCCCGGGGAGCTTCCCCGGGGGCCTTCGTCATGCCGTTCCCGTCACGTCCGGCGCGACACCGCCGTCACTTCGACACCGCCGTCACTTCCGGGCGGAGGTGACGCGGTAGACGTCGTACACGCCCTCGACACCGCGCACCGCCTTGAGCACGTGGCCGAGGTGCTTCGGGTCGCCCATCTCGAAGGTGAAGCGGCTCATCGCCACCCGGTCGCGTGAGGTCTGCACCGCCGCCGACAGGATGTTGACGTGCTGGTCGGAGAGCACCCGGGTGACGTCCGAGAGCAGGCGGGAGCGGTCCAGCGCCTCGACCTGGATGGCCACCAGGAAGACCGAGGACTGGGTGGCCGCCCACTCGACGTCGATCATGCGCTCCGGCTGCTGGCTCAGCGACTCCACGTTGACGCAGTCGGCGCGGTGCACCGACACGCCGTTGCCGCGGGTCACGAAGCCGACGATCGGGTCGCCGGGCACCGGGGTGCAGCAGCGGGAGAGCTTGACCCAGACGTCCTCGACGCCCTTGACGATCACGCCCGGGTCGCCCTTGGCCCTGCGGCGCGCCGCCCGGCGGTTGTCGTGCGTCGGGGTGGCGGTCTCCGCCAGGTCCTCGGTCGCGCCCTCCTCGCCGCCGAGCGCCTGGACCAGCTTCTGGACGATGTTCTGCGCGGCGACGTGCCCCTCGCCGATCGCGGCGTAGAGCGAGGAGATGTCGGGGTAGCGCATCTCGTGGGCCAGGGTGACCAGCGAGTCGCCGGTCAGGATCCGCTGGATCGGCAGGCCCTGCTTGCGCATCGCCCGGACGATCGCCTCCTTGCCGTGCTCGATCGCCTCCTCACGGCGCTCCTTGGAGAACCAGGCGCGGATCTTGTTGCGGGCGCGCGGCGACTTGACGAAGCCCAGCCAGTCCCGGGAGGGGCCGGCGTTCTCCGCCTTGGAGGTGAACACCTCGACGGTGTCGCCGTTCTCCAGGGTCGACTCCAGCGGCACCAGCCGCCCGTTCACCCGGGCGCCTATCGTCCGGTAACCGACCTCGGTGTGCACCGCGAAGGCGAAGTCGACCGGGGTCGCGCCCGCCGGCAGGGCTATCACGTCGCCCTTGGGGGTGAAGACGAAGACCTCGTTGCTGGCCAGGTCGAAGCGCAGCGACTCCAGGAACTCTCCCGGGTCGGCGGTCTCCTTCTGCCAGTCCAGCAGCTGCCGCAGCCAGGCCATCTCGTTGACGGCGCCGGCCTTGTCGTCCTTGCGGACCTGGGTCGGGGTGTCGGTCCGCACCTTGGAGGCCCCGGCGACCGCGCGCTGCTTGTACTTCCAGTGCGCGGCGATGCCGTACTCGGCCCGCCGGTGCATGTCGAAGGTGCGGATCTGGAGCTCGACGGGCTTGCCCCCGGGACCGATCACCGTCGTGTGCAGCGACTGGTACATGTTGAACTTGGGCATCGCGATGTAGTCCTTGAACCGCCCCGGCACCGGGTTCCACCGCGCGTGGATGGTGCCCAGCGCCGCGTAGCAGTCGCGGACGGTGTCGACCAGGACCCGGATGCCCACCAGGTCGTAGATCTCGGCGAAGTCCCGGCCCCGGACGATCATCTTCTGGTAGACCGAGTAGTAGTGCTTCGGCCGGCCGGTGACGGAGGCGGTGATCCGGGCGCCGCGCAGGTCCGCCTGGACCTGGTCGATGACCGTCGCCAGGTACTCGTCCCGCTTGGGGGCGCGCTCGGCGACCAGCCGGACGATCTCGTCGTACATCTTGGGGTAGAGGATCGCGAAGGCGAGGTCCTCCAGCTCCCACTTGATGGTGTTCATGCCCAGCCGGTGCGCCAGCGGGGCGTAGATCTCCAGCGTCTCGCGGGCCTTCTTCTCCTGCTTCTCCCGCTTGAGGTAGCGCATGGTGCGCATGTTGTGCAGGCGGTCGGCCAGCTTGATCACCAGGACCCGCGGGTCCTTGGCCATCGCGACGACCATCTTGCGCACGGTCTCGGCCTGCGCGGCCTCGCCGAACTTGACCCGGTCCAGCTTGGTGACGCCGTCCACCAGCAGGGCCACCGAGTCGCCGAAGTCCTTGCGCAGGGTCTCCAGGCCGTAGTCGGTGTCCTCGACGGTGTCGTGCAGCAGCCCGGCCATCAGCGTCGGCGCGTCCATCCCGAGCTCGGCGAGGATCGTCGCGACGGCCAGCGGGTGGGTGATGTACGGGTCGCCGCTCTTGCGCTTCTGACCGCGGTGCCACCTCTCGGCGACCGCGTACGCCTTCTCGATCTCGCGCAGCAGCGCCGGGTCGGCCTTGGGGTCGTTCGCCCGGATCGAACGGAACAGCGGTTCCAGAACGGGGTTGAGCACGCTGGAACGCTGGCCGCCGAGGCGGGCCAGGCGGGCGCGCATGCCGCCGGTGGAACCGCGGCCGGACGGGGCGGGCGAACGCGGGGAGGTCGGAGCCGGGCGTGCCGGGGTGGCCCCCGAGGGCGTGGGACGGTCTTCGGGGGCGGCCGCTGCGGCCGTGGGCACAACCTCGTCGGGCAAGGACAACTCCTCGGGGCACCGGGCCGACCCCTGCCGGGGCCCGCACGAGCGGACACAACCGGGAGGGGATGAATCTTCATGGTACCGAGCCGGGCGCCCCGGTGTTCATCCGGCCGGGCCAGGAAACGGAGGGGCGGCGGTCGGATCGCTCCGGCCGCCGCCCCTTCGCACACGTCCCTCAGACCGTGACCAGCGTCTCCAGCGGAGCGCCGGCCAGGTGCCCGGCCAGCCGCGCGCGGCCGTCCAGGAAACCCAGCTCCATGAGCACCACGACGCCCACCAGTTCGGCGCCGGCCTCCTTCACGAGGTCCAGTGAGGCACCGATGGTCCCACCGGTGGCCAGCACGTCGTCCACCACCAGCACCCGCTCACCGGGTGCGAAGGCGTCGCACTGGACCTCCAGCGTCGCCGAGCCGTACTCCAGCTCGTACGAGCGCCGGAACACCTCGCCGGGCAGCTTGCCCTGCTTGCGGATCGGCACGAAGCCGAGCCCGGCCTCGACGGCCGCCGGGGCCGCCAGCACGAAGCCGCGCGCCTCCAGGCCCACCACCTTGGTCGCCCCGAGCTCCTTCGCACGGTCCGCGAGCGCCCGGGTGAGGGCGCCGAAGGCCTCGGCGTCGGCGAGCAGCGGCGCGATGTCCTTGAACAGCACGCCCGGCTTCGGGTAGTCCGGGACGTCCCGGATCCGGCTGTTCAGCAGCTCGGCCAGGGGGGTGTCGGCGGTGGTCACGGTGGTGTCGTCCTCGGGGTTCGTGGTTCGGTTCAGCGCTTGGTGGACGGACGGCCCTTGGCACGGGAGCCGGCCGCGCTGCCGCGCTGACCGACCATGCCCGCGGGCTGGCCCTCCTCGGCGACGTCGTCCGCGGGCCCCTCGTCCCCGGCCTTGGCGGCCGCGGCCCGGTGCTGCAGGACACGCTTGCGCAGCGCCTTCATCTCCGGCTGCTCCTCCTTGAGCTGCGCCAGCAGCGGGGTGGCGACGCAGATCGAGGAGTAGGCACCGGCCGCGAGGCCGATGAACAGCGCGAGCGAGATGTCGTTCAGCGTGCCGGCGCCCAGGAGGCCGCCACCGATGAACAGCAGCGCGGCGACCGGCAGCAGCGCCACCACGGTGGTGTTGAGCGAGCGCACCAGGGTCTGGTTGAGGCCCGCGTTGGCCGCGTCGCTGTAGGTGAGCTTGTTCTGCTTGGCGAGCCCCTTGGTGTTCTCCTTCACGGTGTCGAAGACGACGACCGTGTCGTAGAGCGAGTACCCGAGGATCGTCAGGAAGCCGATCACCGTACCGGGGGTGACCTCGAAGCCCACCAGGGCGTAGACCCCGATGGTGATCAGGAGGTCGTGGATGAGGGCGACCAGGGCGGCCACCGCCATCCGCCACTCGAAGGCGATCGCGAGGTAGACCGTCACCAGGATCATGAAGATGATCAGACCGGTGAGCGCCTTGTTGGAGATCTGCTTGCCCCAGCTGGGGCCGATCACCTGCGCCTCGACGGTGTCCAGCGGAACGCCGACCTTCTCGGCGAGCTGCGCGCGCACCTCGTCCGAGCTCTTCGGCTCCTCGGTGCTGACCTGGATGCGGATCTTGCCGTTGTCGGTCGACTGCACCAGCGGGTGCGAGGAGACGACCTGGTCGGCCTTCTCCTGCGCCTGCGAGACGGTCAGGCCGGGCTTGGACACGGTGTAGACCGAGCCGCCCTTGAACTCGATGCCCAGGTGCAGGCCCATGGCCAGACCGATCGCCGCGACCAGCACGATCACGCCGGAGATGGAGTACCAGAGCTTGCGGCGCCCGACGAAGTCGAAGCTGATTTCGCCCTGGTAGAGCCGGTGGCCCAGATTGGAGAAGCGCGACACGGTGTCAGGCCTCCTTCACGGCGGCAGAGGAGGAGGAGCTACGGCGACGGCTACTGCGCAGCGGCGGGCGGGCGCCCAGCCGCTTCGGGTCCAGGCCGGACCACGGGTGGCCGTCGAGGAAGAACTTGCGGCGGGCCAGCAGCGTGATCAGCGGCTTGGTGAACAGGAAGATCACCACGACGTCGAGCGCGGTGGTCAGACCCAGGGTGAACGCGAAGCCCTGGACCTTGCCGACCGAGACCACGTAGAGCACGGCGGCGCAGAGGAAGGACACGAAGTCCGAGACCAGGATCGTGCGCCGGGCGCGCGGCCAGGCCCGCTGGACCGCCGGGCGCAGCGGGGCGCCCTCGCGGACCTCGTCGCGGATGCGCTCGAAGTACACGATGAAGGAGTCGGCGGTGATGCCGATCGCGACGATCGCACCGCAGACCGCGGGCAGGTTCAGCGCGAAGCCGATCCCGCCGCCGAGCAGGCTCATGATCGAGTAGGTCATGATCGCCGAGACGATCAGACCGGCGATCGAGACCAGGCCCAGGCCGCGGTAGTAGATCAGCGAGTAGGCGACGACGAGCAGCATGCCGATCAGGCCGGCGACGAGGCCGGCCTTGAGCTGGTCGCTGCCGAGCGCCGGGGAGACGGTGGTGATGTCGCTCTTGGTGAACTCCAGCGGCAGGGCGCCGTAGCTGAGCACGTTGGACAGGTCCTGCGCCTCGGCCTGGGTGAACCGGCCGGTGATGACCGCGCTGCCACCCGGGATCGGGCCGTTGACCTGCGGGTGCGAGACGACCTGGTTGTCCAGGACGATGGCGAACTGGTTGTTCGGCGGGGTCTGGGTGGCCAGCTGGCCGGTGACCTTGGCGAAGGCGTCAGTACCGGTGCCGTTGAACTGCAGCTGGACCTGCCAGCCGGCACCGGTCTGGGTGTCGATGCTCGCCTGGGCCTTGGAGACGTCCGCGCCCTTCACGGCCGCGGGGCCGAGCGCCAGCTTCTCGTAGTAGCCGTTCTCGGCCTTCTGGGAGCAGGCGACGACGGCCTTGTCCTCGGCGCCGGTCTGGGCGGAGCGGACCTCGGGCTTGGAGCAGTCGAGGGCGGCGAACGCCGCGGACAGCTCCGGCGGCACGGTGCCCTGGGTCATCGCGGCGCTCAGGTCGGCGGCGCTCGGCGGAGTGGCCGGGGCGCTCGGGGTGCCGGTGGCGGCCGGGGCGGCGCTGCCGGTCGCGGCGGCGGACGGGGCCGCGCTCGCGCCGGTGGCGGCCGCGGACGGGGAGGAGCCGGCTGCCAGTGCCTCACCGACGGTGCGGCCCTGCTTGGTGGCGCTCGCGCTCGCGGACGGCGTGCCGGTCGCGGCGGTGGACGGGGTCGCACCGGCGGACGGGGTACCGGTGGCACCGGCGGACGGGCTGCCGGTGGGCGCCGGGGCGGTGACACCGCTCGGGGCCACGGCCAGGACCGGGCGGAAGAACAGCTTGGCGGTGGTACCGACCTGGTCCGCCGCGTTCTGCTGGTTGCCGCCCTTGGGGATGTTCACGATGATCGTGTTGTCGCCCTGGGTCTGGACCTCCGCCTCGGAGACACCCATGCCGTTGACGCGGCGCTCGATGATCCCGGTGGCGATGTCCATGTTGGACTTGCTGACCGCCTTGGGGTCGGACGACTTCGCGGTCAGCGTGATGCTGGTGCCACCGGCGAGGTCGATACCGAGCCGGGGCTTGGTGTTGCCCGTCCCGAACATGAGGGCGACCAGTCCGACGGTGACGACCAGGATGAGGGCCAGCGCCCGCCCTGGGTAGCCGTCGCGCGGGCGCGACTTGGGTGTTGCCACCTTGCTCGTTTCTCCCTGTCCATGCCACATCCCCGACCGGACCCCCGTCCGGCTGGTGGCTGAACGGGGGTGGGGAGGTTCTGCGGCCCTGAGGTCCTGTGGGCTCGCGGCACTGTGCCGCGCGGCCGTGCGGGTTGCCCGGCCGTACTACTTGCTCGCGGGAGCCCCGCCCTCGACGTCGCCCTTCTCGGCGCCGTCCTTGGTGAGCGACAGCGGCTTGTCCTCGACCGGCTCGGCGTCGGCGTCCTCGGCCTCCGGCTCGGGGAACTCGTCGTCGGCGGGGCGGCCGTTGATGATCGCGTCGTACTCCTGGGGGTCCAGGACGGCCGCGATCGCGCTCTTGGTGAAGTGGGTGACCACGCCGGGCGCGATCTCCAGCTCGACGGTCTCGTCGTTGACCGCCTTCACCTGGGCGTACAGACCGCCGATGGTGCGCACTCCCGCCCCGGGCTCCAGCGCGGTCTGCATGCTCTGCTGCTGCTGCTGGCGCTTCTTCTGCGACCGGAACATGAGCACGATCGCGATGATCGGGAGGAGAAGGATGATGAGGTTCACTGCAGCCAGGGTCCTTTACGGGCCGCCGGCCGGCGGCCTGTGTGGTATGGGTCGGCCCGTCAGGTGAGAGGGGCGGTCCGGCGGAGTCTATGCAACCCCGAACTGATCGGACAACGCCAAGCATCGCATCCTGCCGCCGAAAGTGGCGACCCTCCGCCTGCACAGTTTCCCCGGGCTTCGTTCCCGGCTCCTCCTTGCGGTGCGGTGGCCGCACCGGGCGGGAACGCACCACCGCGACTCACCCGTTCAGCCGATGGCGGTCAACTTTCGTCGGCCGGGAAGAGCTCCGGCTGGGGCGGCACACCGCCCCGGGAGGTCTGGACCGGCGGGGTCTGCACCGACGGGGTCAGGCCGAGGTGCTGCCAGGCCGCGGCGGTGGCGATCCGCCCGCGCGGGGTCCGGGCGAGCAGGCCCTCGCGGACCAGGAAGGGCTCCGCCACCTCCTCGACCGTCTCGGCCTCCTCCCCCACGGCGACCGCGAGTGTCGACAAACCGACCGGTCCGCCGCCGAACAGCCGCAGCAGCGCGTCCAGCACCGCGCGGTCCAGCCGGTCCAGGCCGCGGGCGTCCACCTCGTAGACGGCCAGCGCCTGGGCGGCGATCCCGGCGGTGACCACCCCGTCGTGCCGGACCTGCGCGTAGTCGCGGACCCGGCGCAGCAGCCGGTTGGCGATGCGGGGCGTGCCGCGCGAGCGCCCGGCGATCTCGGCCGCGCCGGCCGGGTCTATCTCGACGTCCAGCAGCGCGGCCGAGCGGTGCACCACCCGCTGGAGCTCGGCCGGGGCGTAGAACTCCATGTGCCCGGTGAAGCCGAAGCGGTCGCGCAGCGGCGGCGGCAGCAGGCCGGCCCGGGTGGTGGCGCCGACGAGCGTGAAGGGCGGCAGCTCCAGCGGGATGGCGGTGGCGCCCGGACCCTTGCCGACGATCACGTCGACCCGGAAGTCCTCCATCGCCATGTACAGCATCTCCTCGGCGGGCCGGGACATCCGGTGGATCTCGTCGAGGAAGAGCACCTCCCCCTCGGTGAGCGAGGACAGGATCGCCGCGAGGTCACCCGCGTGCTGGATCGCCGGGCCGGAGGTGATCCGGATCGGGGCGCCCAGCTCGGCCGCGATGATCATGGAGAGGGTGGTCTTGCCCAGCCCGGGCGGCCCGCTCAGCAGGACGTGGTCGGGCGCGGCGCCGCGCTTGCGGGCGGCCTGGAGCACCAGGGACAGCTGCTCGCGCACCCGCTCCTGGCCGATGAACTCGTCCAGCAGCTTGGGGCGCAGCGCCGCCTCCACCGCCTGGTCCTCACCGTCGGCGGCAGCCGTGACCAGCCGGTCGGCGGGTTCCGAGTCGTACATCGTGGCGTGCTCCAGGGTCTCCGAAGTCGACAAAGGGACAGATCGTCAGGTGGTCTCAGCGGGCCCGGTTGAGGCCCCGCAGCGCGAGCCGGAGCAGGGCGCCGACGTCCGGCGTCTGCTGGGCCTCGGCCTCCGGGGTGACGGCCGCGACCGCTTCGTCCGCCTCGCGCGGGGCGTAGCCGAGGCCGGTCAGCGCGGAGTGCAGCTGCTCGCTCCACGGCGCCGGGCCGCTCGCGATCGGCTTCTGCGCGGGCACCGCGCCGTGCGGGGCGCCCAGCTTGTCCTTGTACTCCAGCAGCAGCTTGGCCGCCTTCGCCTTGCCGATGCCCGGGACGGCGACCAGCGCCTTCTCGTCACCGTTCGCGATCGCGGCCCGCAGCGCGTCGGGGCTGTGCACCCCGAGGATCGCCTGCGCCAGCTTGGGGCCGACGCCCGGCGCGGCCTGCAGGATCTCGAAGACGGCGCGCTCGTCGTCGTCCGCGAAGCCGAACAGCGTCAGCGAGTCCTCCCGGACCACCAGCGAGGTCGCCAGCCGGGCCGACTCGCCCAGCCGCAGACCGGCCAGGGTGTTCGGGGTGCACTGCACCGCCATGCCCACCCCGCCGACCTCGACCACCGCGAGCCCCGAGGAGATGGCCGCCACGGGCCCTTGAACGAAGGCGATCACCGGCCGGTGCCTTTCACAGGAGCAGTGCCTCTCGGGTAAGCGGAACGGGCTCTCGCCGGTTCGGAGCGGGGGGCGGCGCGGGCGGCCAGGACGGCGGCCTCCAGGCGGTTGGTCGCCCCGCCGCGCCAGATGTGACAGATCGCGAGCGCCAGCGCGTCGGCGGCGTCCGCCGGCTTGGGCGGGGCGTCCAGCCGCAGCAGGCGCTGCACCATGGCCGTGACCTGGGCCTTGTCGGCCCGGCCGGAGCCGGTGACGGCCGCCTTGACCTCACTCGGGGTGTGCAGGGTGACGGGGATGCCGCGGCGCGTCGCGCAGAGCATCGCGACGGCGCTGGCCTGGGCCGTACCCATCACCGTCCGCACGTTGTGCTGGGCGAAGACCCGCTCGACGGCGACCAGGTCGGGCCGGTGCTCGTCCAGCCAGGCCTCGATGCCCTGCTCGACCAGCAGCAGCCGCTGCCCGATCTCGGCGTCGGCGGGCGTGCGCACCACCCCGACCCCGGCCATCCGCAGGGGCCGGCCCGGCGCGCCCTCGACCACGCCGACCCCGCACCTGGTCAGCCCCGGGTCCACGCCCAGTACCCGTACCACTCGCCCCGCCTCTCCCTGACTCGCCACTCGCGGCGAAGGACCTCCGCAGGCTACCGCCCGGGTCCGACAACCCGACCGACGACACCGGCCCGGCGGTCCTGGGACCACCGGGCCGGGCAGTGGGAACGATCACCCACCGACGATCACTGGGCAGTGATCACTCGGCGTCGAGCTGCGCACCGACCTCGTCGGAGATGTCGAAGTTGGCGAAGACGTTCTGCACGTCGTCGCTGTCCTCCAGGGCGTCGATCAGCTTGAGGATCTTGCGGGCGCCGTCGACGTCCAGCTCGACCTGCATGCTCGGGAGGAAGTTGGCCTCGGCCGAGTCGTAGTCGACGCCGGCGTCCACCAGCGCGGTGCGCACGGCGACCATCTTGGAGGCCTCGGAGACGATCTCGAACGACTCGCCGAGGTCGTTGATCTCCTCGGGCTCCTGGTCCAGGACGACCTCGAAGAGCTTGTCCTCGTCCACGCCGTCGGCCTTGGGCACGATGACGACGCCCTTGCGGGCGAAGAGGTACGACACCGAGCCCGGGTCGGCCATCGAGCCACCGTTGCGGGTCATCGCGACGCGGACGTCGGAGGCCGCGCGGTTGCGGTTGTCCGTGAGGCACTCGATCAGGACGGCGACGCCGTTGGGGCCGTAGCCCTCGTACATGATGGTCTGGTAGTCGGCGCCGCCGGCCTCCAGACCGCCACCGCGCTTGACGGCGCGGTTGATGTTGTCGATCGGGACCGAGCTCTTCTTCGCCTTCTGGATGGCGTCGTAGAGGGTCGGGTTGCCCTGCGGGTCGGGACCGCCCGTGCGCGCCGCCACCTCGATGTTCTTGATCATCTTGGCGAAGAGCTTGCCGCGCTTGGCGTCGATCACGGCCTTCTTGTGCTTGGTGGTAGCCCACTTAGAGTGGCCGGACATCGCCAGCTCCTTTACGTCGCCAAAGGGAAATGAACAGATGAGATCTTACCGGTGTCGTCACCGGTGAGGTGCACACGGTCAGCGCGCGGTCAACACGCGCCCGTCCCGCACCCGGCCCGCGGTCAGCCCGCGACGGCCGCGAGGTGCTCCTCGACCATCTTCACGAAGTACGCGTGCACCCGGTGGTCGCCGGTCAGCTCCGGGTGGAAGGAGGTGGCCAGCAGGTTGCCCTGGCGCACGGCCACGATCCGGCTGTCCGGACCGTCCGCGGCGGGCAGCTCGGCCAGCACCTCGACGCCCGCGCCGACCGCCTCGACCCAGGGGGCGCGGATGAAGACGCCGTGCACCGGCGCGTCGTCCAGGCCCTTGAAGGCGATCCCGGACTCGAAGGACTCGTTCTGCCGGCCGAAGGCGTTGCGGCGCACCGTCATGTCGATGCCGCCGACGCTCTCCTGGTCCTCCCGACCGTCCAGGATCTTGTCCGCGAGCATGATCATGCCCGCGCAGGTGCCGTACACCGGCATCCCCGCGGCCACCCGCTCGCGCACCGGGTCCATCACGCCGAACAGCAGCGCCAGCTTGGACATGGTGGTGGACTCCCCACCGGGGATCACCAGTGCGTCGACCTCGGCCAGCTCCTCGGCGCGGCGCACCGGACGGGCGAGCGCGTCGGCCTCGGCCAGCGCCACCAGGTGCTCGCGGACGTCGCCCTGCAGGGCGAGGACGCCGATGACTGGAGTGCTCACGGTCTTCAACCTCAATCGATCGTTACTACGGACGTACGTGGCGCGGCCCGCCGCGGCGCCGAAGCGCTGCGGCGGGCCCTGACCTTCGGAACCCGCGGGGCGACTACCAGCCGCGGTTGGCGTAGCGCTCGGTCTCCGGCAGGGTGTCGCAGTTGATGCCGACCATGGCCTCGCCCAGGTTGCGGGAGGCGTCCGCGATGATCTTCGGGTCGTCGTAGAAGGTGGTGGCCTTCACGATGGCCGCGGCGCGCTTGGCCGGGTCGCCCGACTTGAAGATGCCGGAGCCGACGAAGACGCCCTCGGCGCCCAGCTGGCGCATCAGCGCGGCGTCGGCCGGGGTGGCCACGCCACCGGCGGAGAACAGCACGACCGGCAGCTTGCCGAGCTCGGCGACCTCCTTGACCAGCTCGTACGGGGCGCGCAGCTCCTTGGCGGCGGCGTACAGCTCGTTGTTGTCCAGGGCGCGCAGCCGGCCGATCTCGTTCTTGATCTGGCGCAGGTGGCGGACGGCCTCGACGACGTTGCCGGTGCCGGCCTCGCCCTTCGAGCGGATCATGGCCGCGCCCTCGGCGATGCGGCGCAGGGCCTCGCCCAGGTTGGTGGCGCCACAGACGAACGGGGTGGTGAAGGCGAACTTGTCCGAGTGGTTGACCTCGTCGGCCGGGGTCAGCACCTCGGACTCGTCGATGTAGTCGACGCCGAGCGACTGCAGGACCTGGGCCTCGACGAAGTGGCCGATGCGGGACTTGGCCATCACCGGGATGGAGACCGCGGCGATGATCTCCTCGATCATGTTCGGGTCGGACATGCGGGCCACGCCGCCGTCCTTGCGGATGTCGGCCGGAACCCGCTCCAGGGCCATGACGGCGACCGCCCCGGCGTCCTCGGCGATCTTGGCCTGCTCGGCGTTGACCACGTCCATGATCACACCGCCCTTGAGCTGCTCGGCCATGCCGCGCTTGACCCGGGCGGTGCCGATCTGCGGCTGGTCTGCGGTGGTGGGGGTGGTGGACACGTGAGACCTCACTCGAAGATGAACCAGTGCTATCGCCCTATGGTAGGCGGAACAGGGGGCCCCTCCATGCGCCACCAAGTCCAGCCAGGGCGAAGGGATACGACAAACGGGCCGTATCCCCGGACACCCTATGCAGGCGCCCCTTCCGGCGTGAGAGCGGGCGGCGGGGCGTCGTCCATCTCGAAGGCCATCGGGAACGGCGCCTTCCCCGCCAGCCGGAAGTACCGCACCAGCCGGTGCTCGCGCACCGCCCGCGCCGCCCGCACCGCGTCGTTGTGGAACCGACGGGCCATCGGCACCCGGCGCACCGCGGCCGTCAGATCACGAACCGCGTCCTCCCCGCCCGGCTCGGCCACCAGCGCCGCCACCTGCGCCGGCTCCTCCAGCACCGCCCGCAGCGCCAGGCTCAACTGGCTCTCCGCCACCTCGCGCTGCTCGTCGTCGGCCTGCCGGGCCGCGTGCGCCGCGTCCAGCAGCAGCAGCGACGCCGCCGGGTCCAGCAGCGAGGACGTCGCCAGCTCCATCGCCACCGAGGCCCGGCGGACCAGCTGCGCGTCCAGTGCCGCCCGCGCGGCGTCGATCCGGGCGTGCAGCCGGTCCAAGCGGCCGGCCGTCCAACTCAGGTACATGCCGAAGAGCACCACGGCCACGCCGGCCCAGATCCAGGTAGTCACGGGCCGCTACGTTACCGGGTGTCACCGGGCGGCCCGACCGGCGTCAGCCGACCGCGACCGCGTTGCGGTAGCTCTCCCGGTCGATGTCCGCCACGTTGACGGCGGTGAACAGCCGGGTGCCCGGCGCCGGCCGGACGTACGCGGCCAGCAGCGCCAGGACGCCCTCGCCGAGCGCCGCCTTCGCCTCCGGCGTCCGGCCCGGGAACATCTGGACCTCGACGTACACCTGGACGTCGGCCGGGGTCCCGCTCGTACCGACCACGAGCTCCTCGCTCTGCCGGAACAGCGTCTTGCAGGACTCGGGCTTCGCGCCGACGGTGTCCTCGGCGAGGCGGTTGATCGCCAGGCCCAGCGCCCGGCGGTCGAAGCCGCCGGCCAGGCCGGCCGAGTAGTCGACGGAGATGTGCGGCATCGTCTTCCCCCATGCGGTGAAGCAGTACGGTCGGCCCGACCCTAACCCCACCGACACCCGGGCCCGACCCGGCCCCACCACCGTGCGGGCTCAGTCCCTGGCCAGCCCGAACCGGCCGCGCCGCCCGCTGCGCTCGTCCTCCTCGACGACTGCGGCGGCCCCCGCCGTCACCGTCTCGTACACGGCCAGGATGTCCGCGCCCACGGTCGACCAGTCGAACCGCCGCACGTGCCGCGAGGCCGCCTTGCGCAGCTCGTCCAGCCGCCCCGGATCGTCCAGCAGCCGCAGCGCCGTCCGGGCCAGCGCGTCCGCGTCCTCCACCGGGAACAGCTCGCCCGCGTCCCCGCCGTCCAGCACCTGCTTGAACGCGTCCAGGTCGCTCGCCAGCACCGGGGCGCCCGCCGACATCGCCTCGACCAGGATGATCCCGAAGCTCTCGCCGCCCGTGTTCGGCGCCACGTACAGGTCCACGCTGCGCAGCAGCCGGGCCTTCTCCTCGTCGCTCACCATGCCGAGGAACTCCACCTGCCGGCGCACCTCCGGCGCCAGGCCCGCGACGGCCTCCGCCTCGTCGCCCTTGCCCGCCACCAGCAGCCGCACCCCCGGCCGCTCCGCCAGGATCCGCGGCAGCGCCGCCAGCAGCGTCGGCAGGCCCTTGCGCGGCTCGTTGATCCGGCCGATGAAGCCGATCGTGCCCGGCTCCCCCTTCGCCGCGCCGCCCGTCCAGCGCTCGTCCGGCTCGGCGTCCGCGAAGAAGCCCACGTCCACGCCGTTCGGGATCACCACGGCGTCCCCGCCCAGGTGCTCCACCAGGGTCCGCCGGGCGTACTCCGACACCGCGATCCGGGCCCGCATCTTCTCCAGGCCCGGCTGCAGGATCGGCGAGGCCGCGATCATCGCCCGCGAACGCGGGTTGGAGGTGTGGAACGTCCCCACCATCGGCCCGGTCGCCGACCAGGCGGCGAGCATCGACAGGCTCGGCGAGGCCGGCTCGTGGACGTGCAGGATGTCGAAGCGCCCGTCGTGCAGCCACCGCCGCACCCGTGCCGCCGACAGGATGCCGAAGCTCAGCCGCGCCACCGACCCGTTGTACGGCACCGCCACCGCCCGCCCGGCCGAGACCACGTACGGCGGCAGCGCCTCGTCGTCCTCGGCCGGCGCCAGCACCGACACCTCGTGCCCCAGGCCGATCAGGTGCTCGGCCAGGTCCCGGATGTGGAACTGCACCCCGCCGGGGACGTCCCAGTCGTACGGGCAGACGATGCCGATCTTCACGGGTTCCTCAAGCTCCTTCGGACAGTCGTAAGGGTCGGCGGTCAGGACCCGGAGGCCTCGGCCGCGGGCTCGGGCGCCGATTCCGCGGGCACCGCGGACGGCTCCTTCACCGTCTCACGGGTCGGCAGGTCGGCCAGCCAGAACTTCTGCAGCATGTGCCAGTCCTCCGGGTGCTCGCGGACGTCGCGCTCCCACACCGCCGCCATCGCCTGGGTCATCGCCCGCGCCTGCTCCTTGCGGTCACCCTCCCCGGGCACCGCCACCTCGGGGTGGATCCGCGCCCGCAGCACCGGGCCGTCGTACCAGAGCGTCACCGGCAGCAGCGCCGCACCGGTGCGCTGGCACAGCGCCGCCGGACCGGCCGGCATCCGGGTCGCCTCACCGAAGAAGGACACCTCGATGCCAGCCTCCGACAGGTCCCGGTCCCCCACCAGACACACCAGCCGGCCCTCGCGCAGCCGCCGCGCCAGCGTGCCGATCACGTTCACCGAACCGCCGGTCAGCGCCAGGACCTCCATGCCCTGGCCCTCCCGGAACTCCACGAACCGGTCGAACAGCCGCTCCGGCTTCAACCGCTCCGCGACCGTCGTGAACGGGTAGCCCTGCTGTGCCACCCAGGTGCCCGCCAGGTCCCAGTTGCCCATGTGCGGCAGCGCTATCACCGCGCCCCGGCCGGTGTCCACCGCCGCCCGCAGGTGCTCGAATCCGTCCACCTGCACGTCCCGGGCCACCCGCTCCCGGCTCCACACCGGCAGCCGGAACGACTCCATCCAGTACCGCAGGTACGAGCGCATCCCGGCCCGCGACAACGACCGCAGCGCGGCGTCGTCCAGCTCCGGACGGACCCGGCGCAGGTTCGCCTCCAGCTGCAGCACCCGCTTGCCGCGCTTGCGCCACGCGTAGTCCGCCAGCCGCTCGAACAGCCCCCGCGCCACCGGCTCCGGGAGGTGTTTCAGCAGCCCCCACCCCAGCGCGTACGCCCAGTACACCAGTCGGTCCGTCACCGCAGGACGCCCCCCATCAGCTCCCGGCCGCCGCTCGGTCGGCCTCGAACGCCTCCCGGCGCACGGTCAGCATCCGCTGGAACACCGTCACCAGGCTGCCCACCGCCACCAGCCACAGCGCCACCGGCAGCAGCCACTCCACGTACGGCACGCCGAACGTGTGCAGACCCGCGATCCCGGCCGCCACCAGGCTGGCCACCAGCCGCTCGGCCCGCTCCACCAGCCCCGACACGTCACACGGCAGGCCCTGGCTCTCCGCCCTCGCCTTCGTGTACGACACCACCAGACCGCTCGCCAGGCAGAAGATCGCCACCGCGCACAGCAGGTTGTCGTCGCCCTTGCCGGCGTACCACATCGCCAGGCCGCCGAAGATCGCCGCGTCCGCGACCCGGTCCAGCGTGGAGTCCAGGAACGCCCCCCACTTGCTGGTCCGGCCCAGCTGACGGGCCATGTTCCCGTCCACCAGGTCCGAGAAGATGAACAGCGTGATCGTGATGGTGCCCCAGAAGAACTCCCCGCGCGGGAAGAACACCAGCGCACCGGCCACCGAACCGGCCGTCCCGACCAGCGTCACGGTGTCCGGGCTCACACCCAGACGGATCAGGAACGCGGCGAACGGGGTCAGAACACGTGTGAAGAAGGCACGCGCGTATTTGTTGAGCATGGCCTTCCCAGCCGCCCCGATCTCCCGGATACCCGCCTGGCGCAACACGCGCGGCAGACGGCCGGACGGATCAGCCCGTCCGGCGCACCCATCGTAGCCACGCCCGGGACACGCTCCACCGCACGCACCGCCGGACCGCACCCCCGCCACGGCACGCACACGTACGGTCACCGCCCGGCCGTGCGACGCCCACCCCGGCCCCGCCGCACAGGCGGCGGCTCGAAGACCGGCCCTAAACTGCGAAGGACAGCCTCGGCGCCACGGGAGGAGACCCCGATGCCCGACCGCAGCACGGCACGAGCCGGCCAGGCACCCGCCGTCACCGGCCCCCGGGACCTGCGCAACGTCGTCCTCATCGGCTCCAGCGGTGTGGGCAAGACCACCCTCGCCGAGTCCCTCGCCCACGCCGCCGGCGCCACCGGCCGCGCCGGACGCGTCACCGACGGCACCACCGTCTCCGACCACGAGGACATCGAGCACCAGCAACAGCGCTCCGTCCAGCTCTCGCTGCTGCCCCTCGAGTGGAAGGGCGTCAAGATCAACCTGCTCGACCCGCCCGGCCACCCCGACTTCACCGCGGACCTGCGCGCCGCCCTGCACGCCGCCGACGCCGCCGTCTTCGTCGTCTCCGCCACCGACCCGGTCACCGCCTCCACCCGCACGCTGTGGCGCGAGTGCGCCGCCGAAAACGTCCCGCGCGCCATCGCCGTCGCCAAACTCGATGTCGCCCGCACCGGCTTCGACGACATCCTCGCCGTCTGCCACGACGCCTTCGAACTCGGACCGGACACCCTCCGCCCGCTCTTCCTGCCCGTCCTCCACGACGGCCGGCCCGACGGCAGCGTCGACCTGCTCACCGGCGACACCTACGGCGACGCCACCCCGCTCCCCGACACCGGCCCCGCCCACGACAGCCTCGTCGAGGCCATCTCCGGCCAGGACGACACCCTCATGGAGCGCTACCTCTCCGGCGACACCCTCGACACCGACTCCCTCGAAGCCGGCCTGCGCCGCGAAGTCCTCGACTGCACCCTCCACCCCGCCGTCCCCACCAGCGAGAACGGCCTCGGCGCCGCCGAACTCCTCGACCTCATCGCGCACACCTTCCCCGACCCCACCGAACGCACCCGCCCCGGCCCCGACTGCGACCCCGACGCCCCGCTCGCCGCCCAGGTCATCCGCGTGACCGGCGACGCCTACGTCGGCCGGATCAGCCTGCTGCGCGTGTACGCCGGCACCCTGCGCCCCGACACCAAGATCCACCTCGTCGGCCCGGCCCACACCGCCGACCAGAACGGCGACGAACGCGTCACCGGCCTCACCAGCCCCTTCGGCAAGGTCCAGCGCCCCGTCCCGCACGCCGTCGCCGGCGACCTCGTCTGCGCCGCGAAACTCACCACCGCCCGTGCCGGCGACACCGTCCACGACCCCGGCCACCCCGTCGAACTCGACGGCTGGACCCTCCCCGAACCCCTGCTACCGATCGCCGTCGAGGCCCACAGCAAGGCCGACGACGACAAGCTCTCCCAGGGACTCACCCGGCTCACCGCCGAGGACCCGGCGCTCCGCCTCGAACAGAACCCCGACACCCACCAGCTCGTCCTCTGGTGCACCGGCGAGGCCCACGCCGAGGTCGTCCTCGACCGCCTGCGCACCCGCCACGGCGTCCACGTCGACACCGTCGAACCCAAGGTCGCCCTGCGCGAGACCTTCGGCACCGCCGCCGCCGGCCACGGACGCCTCGTCAAACAGTCCGGCGGGCACGGCCAGTACGCCATCTGCGACCTCGAGGTCGAACCCCTCCCGGCCGGCTCGGGCTTCGAGTTCCAGGAACACGTCGTCGGCGGCGCCGTCCCCAAGCACTTCATCCCCTCCGTCGAGAAGGGCGTCCGCGCCCAGCTCGCCAAGGGCGTCTCCACCGGCCACCCACTCGTCGACGTCCGGGTCACCCTCACCGACGGCAAGGCCCACTCCGTGGACTCCTCCGACGCGTCCTTCCAGAACGCCGCCGCCCTCGCCCTGCGCGACGCCGCCGAACACGCCGTCATCCGCCTGCTCGAACCCGTCGCCGCCGTCAGCGTCCTGCTGCCCGACGACTACCTCGGCGCCGTCCTCGGCGACCTCTCCGCCCGCCGCGGCCGCGTCCTCGGCACCGAAACCGCCGGCCCCGGCGTCACCCTGCTGCGGGCCGAGGTCCCCGAACTCGAACTCGTCCGCTACCCGATCGACCTGCGCTCCCTCACCCACGGCACCGCCGAGTTCTCCCGCGCCTACCTGCGCCACGAACCCATGCCCGCCGCCCTGGCCGAGCGCCAGACCGACTGAGCGCCCAGGCCGTACGGACCGCACCGACCCACCGCCGACAGCCGACAGCCGCCCGGGCGGCTGTCGGCGTCACCCGGACGGGCTCAGGGCCGGACGGGCCCGCGGTTCGGCAGCGCGCACGCGGCCGTGCCCCCCGGCATCCGGTGCCGGTTGCGCGCCACCCAGCGGTAGACCACACCCGCCACCGGCCGCACCGGCGCCGCCGTCAACACCGCGCCCAGGTACGCCCACGCCCCACCGGAGCGCATCAGCAACCGCGCGACCGCCTGTGCGCCCCCGTGCACCCGCCCGGTCGGCGTCACCCACAGCACCTCGCGCTCGGCCCGCTCGGCCGACACCTCGCCCCGACCGCCCGCGAGCCCGTCCAGCGCCCCGAGGTCCGCGAACTGGAAGGCCACCGCCTCCCAGCCCCCCGAGGCCAGCGTCTGGCGCAGGTACCGCTCCGCCCACCGCACGCAGGACGAACAGAACGCGCAGTCCCCGTCGAAGACCAGCACCGGATCCTTCACAGCGGCTCCCCTTTCCTCGCTCCCCCACCATCCTCCTCCACCCCACCGCGCCCCGCCCCGGCGGGTATCGACCGGCCCGAACCTGGGCATCATGCCTCTCGGGTCCGGCACGGCTCGAACGTGACGGTACTTCAGACGATCATCCGCGCCGGGGTGCCGCAGCACGGTAACCTGCCGCTGACAAGGGGAGGAGGGGACGCCACCGTGACCACACTCGACATGACCCCGGGTGCGCAGATACCCCGGACCGACGCCGGCCCGCAGACCGCCGTCACCCAGGCGCTCTCCTCGGCCGCGTACCGCGACGGCGAGATCGGCGACTTCGTCACGGCCGTCGCCGACGCCAAGGAGAAGAAGGGCCGCTTCGCCCTCTTCCGTCCCAACCTCGGCGAGGCCTTCAGCAAGGCCCTGGTCTCCCGGGCCCTCGGCGGCGACCGCAAACCCATCGTCCCCGCCTTCGGCGTCGACACCCGCCAGGTCGTCGAACACTGCCTGGCCGCCGAGGAGTTGCGCAACACCCGAGACCGGCAGCTGACCACCGTCACCCTGGTCACCGGCGCGCTCTTCCTCCCCGGCACCCTGCTCTGGCTCGCCGCCTTCCAGGTGCGCGCCTGGCTGAAACGGGACAACCCGAAGAACGCCGGCGTCTACGGCGGCATCGTCCTCGCGCTCGCCGCCGCACTCGCCGTCTTCCTCGTGCTGCGCCCGCCGGCCGCCGGCGCCCTCGGCGTCTACCTGCGCGTCACGATGCTCGCCCCGGTCATCGGCTGGTACCTCGCCCGGCGGATCGTCGAACGCTCCGCCAAGGACCTGCGCGCCCGCTGGCAGGCGCTGGTCGAGGGCTCCGCCGTCGCCGCCACCGTCGCCAAGGCCGTCCCCCGTGACGACCTCGACAAGAAGGCCACCACCCTGCGCGACAAGCTCGGCCGCCTCGACGCCGAGCAGGAGACCAACGTCCACCACTACGCCGGCCCCAAGGGCATCCTCGGCGCCGGGCGCCGCTGGGGCGAGTGGCGCCTCGCCGACACCCTCCACCCCGCCGACGGCCACGCCGACTTCCGTGCCTTCCACCCCTGGGACCTCGTCCGCCGGATCTCCTCCCACCTCAAGGGCCTCGGCATCAGCCACGTCGCCAACAGCGGCATGCCCAACGTCACCATCAAGCAGTGGGTGGTCTTCGACATCGGCGAGGGCGCCGACGAGATCAGCCGCCCCGGCAACGCCGACATGGACGGCGACCGGATGCGCGACTTCGCCGTGCAGAGCATCGCCGACAAGCAGACCTTCTCCGGCGGCCCCCGGCACTACCTCGCCACCCAGTTCATCACCCACGACGGCAAGCTGGTCCTCACCTTCACCGTCACGGTGACCCTGCTCGCCAACGTCCTCAACATCACGGTGTCCGGCTACGCCCTCGGGCCGGTCAAGGGCGTCTTCTTCGACAAGCCGAAGGACAAGGAGAAGTCGGTCTCCAAGACCGTGAAGTTCTGGGAGGAGCGCACCGTCAAGCTCCCCCTGATCGACAACGACGAGGTCGTCCGCCAGGCCGTCCGCGCCCCCTTCTACCGGATGCCGGGCCTGCTCGGCTGGCTCGGCGGCGGGCTCGGCCTGCCCGAGCCGTTCGGCCTGCGGCACATCTGGGCCGGCCGCGCCTGGGACAACCGCTCCATGGTCGACAACGCCATGAACGCCTCCGTCCCGGTGCTCAACGCGGTCCACAGCGCCACCCTGGAGTTCCTGCAGGAGCACGACCTCGACGCCGACCGCTTCTTCAAGACCCGCACCTCGATCATCAAGTCCGAGGCGCAGAGCCCCCGGCCGTACGACGTCGACACCTTCAACGCAGGCTGAGCCGGCCCCGCACGGCGGAGGGGCCCGCCACCGATCTCGTCGGTGACGGGCCCCTCCGCGTTCCGGCGTCCGCGTCCGGTCCGGGTCAGCCCTGCGGCCAGACCTCGGCCAGCATCTTCCGGGTGTCCGCCAGCAGCTGCGGCAGCACCTTGGTGTGGCCGACCACCGGCATGAAGTTGGTGTCCCCGCCCCAGCGCGGCACCACGTGCTGGTGCAGGTGCGCCGCGATCCCGGCGCCGGCCGCCGCGCCCTGGTTCATCCCGATGTTGAAACCGTGCGCCCCGGAAGCCGCCCGCAGCGCGGTCATCGCCTTCTTGGTGAAGTCCGCCAGCTCGGCCGTCTCCGCCCCGTCCAGGTCGGTGTAGTCGGCCACGTGCCGGTACGGGACCACCATCAGGTGCCCGCCGTTGTACGGGTACAGGTTCAGCACCGCGAAGACGGCGCTCCCCCGGGCGATGACCAGCCCGTCCTCGTCGCTCAGCGACGGGATCGAGCAGAACGGACAACCGTCGTCCGGAGCCGGGCCGGTGGGCTTGTTCTCACCCTGGATGTACGCCATCCGATGGGGGGTCCACAGGCGGCGGAAGCCGTCCGGCTCCCCGACGCCCCGCTGCAGTTCCGGCTCAGTCGTCATGCTGATCAGCATATTCGCCCGACGGTGGATGCAAAGCCGCGCGGGGCAGACTCATCGAGAGCCTGCCCCGCGCGTGACGGTCGTGCTACCGGATCACACCTGGATCCGGTTCTTGACCGCGTCCACGATCTCGGCGACGGCGTCCGCGACCGGAACGCCGTTCTTCTGCTCGCCGTTGCGGTAGCGGAAGGACACCGCGCCCGCCTCGACGTCGTCGTTGCCCGCGATCAGCATGAACGGCACCTTGCTGCGCTGCGCGTTCCTGATCTTCTTCTGCATGCGGTCGTCCGAGGTGTCCACCTCGACCCGGATCCCGTGCTTCTTCAGCTCCGCCGCGACCTCCAGCAGGTACGGCACGTGCTCGTCGGTGATCGGGATGCCGGTCACGGTGACCGGGGCCAGCCACGGCGGCATGGCGCCGGCGTAGTGCTCCAGCAGCACCGCGAAGAAGCGCTCGATCGAGCCGAACAGGGCACGGTGGATCATGACCGGACGCTGACGCGAACCGTCCGCCGCGGTGTACTCCAGGTCGAAGCGCTCCGGCAGGTTGAAGTCGAGCTGGATGGTCGACATCTGCCAGGTCCGGCCGATGGCATCCTTCGCCTGCACCGAGATCTTCGGGCCGTAGAAGGCCGCGCCACCCGGGTCCGGCACCAGCGGCAGGCCCTGCTTCTCGGCCACGCTCGCCAGGACGGCGGTGGCCTCCTCCCAGGTCTCGTCGCTGCCGACGTACTTGACCGGGTCCTTGGTCGACAGCTCCAGGTAGAAGTCGGTCAGACCGTAGTCGCGGAGCAGGTTGAGCACGAAGGTCAGCGTGGAGTCGAGCTCCTCCGCCATCTGCTCACGGGTGCAGTAGATGTGGGCGTCGTCCTGCGTGAAGCCGCGGGCACGGGTCAGGCCGTGCACGACGCCGGACTTCTCGTAGCGGTACACCGTCCCGAACTCGAAGAGGCGCAGCGGCAGTTCACGGTACGAGCGGCCGCGCGCGTCGAAGATCAGGTTGTGCATCGGGCAGTTCATCGGCTTGAGGTAGTAGTCCACGCCCTCGTCGAGCTGCATGGGCGGGTACATGCCGTCCGCGTACCAGTCGAGGTGGCCGCTCTTCTCGAAGAGCTTCCCCTTGGTGGCGTGCGGGGTGTAGACGAACTCGTAGCCCTCTTCCTCGTGCCGCTTGCGCGAGTAGTCCTCCATCGCCCGGCGGATGATGCCGCCCTTGGGGTGGAAGACGGCGAGGCCGGAGCCGATCTCCTCGGGGATGGAGAAGAGGTCCAGCTCGTTGCCGAGCTTGCGGTGGTCGCGCTTCTCGGCCTCGACCAGGAAGTCGAGGTGGGCCTTCAGCTCGTCCTTGGACGGCCAGGCGGTGCCGTAGATGCGCTGGAGCATCGGGTTCTTCTCGCTGCCGCGCCAGTAGGCGGCCGCGTTGCGCATCAGCTTGAACGCCGGGATGTGCCGGGTGCTGGGCAGGTGCGGGCCGCGGCAGAGGTCGCCCCAGCAGTGCTCGCCGCTCTTGGCGTCCAGGTTGTCGTAGATGGTGAGTTCGCCGGCGCCGACCTCGACGTCGGCGCCCTCGCCGGCGGTGGCGGCGGAACCCTTCAGGCCGATCAGTTCGAGCTTGTACGGCTCGGCGGCCAGCTCCTCGCGGGCGGACTCGTCGGTGACCACGCGGCGGGAGAACTTCTGCCCGCGCTTGATGATCTCCTGCATCTTCTTCTCGATGGCCTTGAGGTCATCGGGGTGGAAGGGCTTCTCGACGTCGAAGTCGTAGTAGAAGCCGTCCTTGACCGGCGGACCGATGCCGAGCTTGGCCTCGGGGTAGAGCTGCTGAACGGCCTGGGCCATGACGTGCGCGGTGGAGTGGCGCAGGATGTCGAGGCCGTCCTTGCTGCCGATCTCGACCGGCTCGACCTCGTCGCCGTCCTGGACGGCGTAGGCGAGGTCCTTGAGCTGGCCCGCGACGCGGGCGGCGATGATCGAGCGGTCGTCGGCGAAGAGCTCGGCGGCCGTGGTGCCCGTCGTCACCACGCGCTCTTCCCGATCGGGTTCGCGGCTGATGATTACCCGGACGTCCGTCACCGGTCTCTCCTGACGTGCTGGATTTCAGAGGACGCAACACTGCGCTGCGCGTGACGATGGTACCGAGAGCGCCGCCCCCGCCGTCCACCTGCCGCCCGCCTCCGCCCCTGCGGCCCGCCCCGCTACGCGCCCTCGTTGCTCTCCCCCGGGCCCTCCGCCAGGCCTTTCAGCAACCGCTCGCGGTCCTCGTCCTCCCAGCCGCACAGTTCGAAGCCTTCGGGGCGGGTCAGCCGGCGGAAGCCGCTGCGGCTCTCCAGCCGGCCGGAGACCCGGACCGGGAGGCCTGCGAGGTGGGCCTCCGCGGCGAGCCGGTAGTCGGGGTCGGGCAGCCGGAGCTTGAGTTCGCGGACCTCGGCGCCGGCGAGGACGCGCAGCCGTACCGCGCCCTGTCCGGCGGGGTCGGCGCGCTTGAGCCGGGTGACCACGCCGACGACGGTGACGGCGACGGCGGGCTCGATCCGCTCCAGCAGGTCGGCGGCCTCGGTGAGGGCGGGGAGGTCCCCGGGCGAGAAGTCGAGGACGATCCGGCGGTCCCCGAAGCCGCCCGGCGTCCCCGCGGCGGCCGACCAGGCGACGGTGAGCCGGGCGGCCGTCGCGCCGCGGACGAGTTCCTCGACGGACCGCACGAGTTCCCGGCTGACTCCGGCCCGGACGGCGTTCTCGAAGGCCTCGGGCCCGCCGCTGACCCGGCGGTAGTCGACCGCGTCGCGCAGCGCCTCCAGGGCGCGGACGAGGGTGGTGACGGCGGCCCGGCCCTCGGGGGCGGGGGTGTGCGCGGTGAGGGCGGCGCCCTGTTCGACCACCAGGACGCGGTCCAGGAAGTCCCCGGCGGGGCCGTCCAGCCGGGCGCCGAAGTGGGCGGCCCTGGTCCGGGCGGCCTTGGCCCCGGCGGCGAGCATCCCGCGCGCCGCCCGCCGGAGGCACTCGGCCTCGTCCCAGGGGGTGGCCTCGGCGGGGCCGGGCGGTTCCCGGCGCCAGCACAGTTCGTCGCCGGGGACGGCCAGGGCCAGCAGGATCGACCGGGCGGAGGGGGTGCGGGAGCGGGAGAGCGCGGTGACGGCGTCGGCGAGGAGGTCGACGGCGTCGTCGAAGCCGTCGCCGGCCGGGACGAGGAGGCTGGTGCCGGGTTCGTCGTCGGGCGGGGTCCAGCGGCCGTAGCGGGCGGCCGGTCCGCCGCGGCGGACCCAGCCGTGCCGGGCGAGCAGGGTGGCCAGCACCGCGGGGTCGACGGTGGCGGGGTCGGGCAGTGTCGGGGCCGGCTCGCCCGGTCCGTGGGGCGGTGTCATGGGTTCGGCTCCTCGCTGCCGGGGCCGGGCGGTCACGGGCTGCCGCCCGCGCCGACCCGGGCCATGATGTCGCAGAGCGCGCGGTCGTCGAAGACCTTGTCGGTGGGCACCCGGACGTTGGTCCGCCGCTGTCCGGTGACCGGGTGGCCGGCCAGGTTGACCCAGTAGCAGCAGTGCCGCAGTTCCAGGGCGTCCGGGCGGGCCCGCAGCCAGTGGTCGACCCGGCTCGGCAGCAGCATCACGACCAGGATCCGGGGCACGGCGACCCTGGCTCGGGCGAGCTTGCGCAGGTGGTCGTTGTCCAGGGTGAAGCTGAAGAACCGTCCGGCCGGGTCGGGCGCGATCTGCTGGGTGGCCTTGAGCTGGATCTTGAGGGTGACCTCGTCGTCCACCCGGTGCGCCCGGGAGCCGTGGTTGACCTGCCAGTCGATGCCGTTGTCCGGGAACGGCTGGGAGAGCGAGCAGCCGGCCGCGGCGGCGACCGCGTGCAGGTAGCCGACCTGCAGCGTCTCCATGCAGGCGGTCACCGCGAGGTTCCCCCGCAGGACGGCCGATGCCTCCTCGGGCTGCGGCTGTGTCAGTGCCATCGCCCCGTGGCCTCCCCCGGGTCCGGGCCCGTCCGGTTCGAACGGGGCAGTCGATTCGAACGGGACGGTCATGGGCAGGATCCCCGGTCGAGCCTGGGCCAAACGGGTTGAAGCACCGTCAGAACCGGGTATCAACCGGGCGCGGAACGCACGCCTGAGGGGCAGTCATGCAGCAGCACTGGTACACCGGCCCACTCGCTTCCTTCGACACCGAGACCACCGGCGTGGACGTGGAGAACGACCGGATCGTCTCGGCCGCCCTGGTCGTCCAACCCGCCCCGGGCGCACCGGTGCGGACCACCACGTGGCTCGCCGATCCGGGCGTCCCGATCCCGGACGGCGCCCGCGCGGTGCACGGCATCACCGACGAGCACGTCCGGCTGCACGGCCGGTCGGCCCGTACGGTGGTGGCGGAGGTCGTCCGCGCGCTCGCGGCCGAGGCCCGGGCCGGGCACCCGGTGGTGGTGATGAACGCGCCGTACGACCTGACGCTGCTGGACCGGGAGTTGCGCCGCCATCACGGGCTGACGCTGATCGGCGACCTGGACGCGGCGGGGCTGCTGGTGCTGGACCCGCGGGTGCTGGACAAGCACGTGGACCGCTACCGCAAGGGCCGCCGGACGCTCACGGACCTGTGCGCCCACTACGGCGTGGAGCTGGCCGGGGCGCACGACGCGGCGGCGGACGCGACGGCGGCGCTGGCGCTGACCCGTCGAATAGGTGCCCGTTACCCGGCGGCGCTCGGCGGGCTGACGGCGGCCGAACTGCACCTGCGGCAGACGGTCTGGCACGCGGCGCAGGCGCGCGGGCTGCAGAGCTGGTTCGACCGCTCGGGGGTGGCGGAACGGGTGGACCCGTCCTGGCCGCTGCGGCCGGCCCGGTGCGGCTGCGGGCGCCGGATGGAGCCGGAGCACGGCTGCGAGGCGGCGGCGTAGCGGACGGTCCGGCAATCGGCCCCGGAACGCACCGCAGGCCCTGACCGGTTTCCTGGTCAGGGCCTGCGTGCTGTCCGGGTGGGCGATACTGGGATCGAACCAGTGACCCCTTCGGTGTGAACGAAGTGCTCTCCCGCTGAGCTAATCGCCCGGGCAACGAGATGAACTGTAGCACCATTCGGAGGTCGTCGTACAACTCGTCCTTCCGGAGTCCCCCGACGCATCCGCAGAACTCGCGCTCCGCGCGGAAGGTGACTGCGCCTCAGCGGATTAGTGACGACTCTTCGGCGCTTTCCGGAAATACACGTGAGGCCCAGCCGATAATCGGCTGGGCCTCACGTATCACAATGCATTCCGGTGGGCGATACTGGGATCGAACCAGTGACCCCTTCGGTGTGAACGAAGTGCTCTCCCGCTGAGCTAATCGCCCGGGTGCAGGGAAAACATTACCGCATCCCGGAGGGTGCTCCGAACACGCTCCCCGTCCGCGACCCCGGGGCCGGCCCGCTCAGCTCTCGTCCGGTTGCCAGGGGAGGGTCAGGCCGTAGCGGGCGAGGTACCAGCCGCCCGCCCCGACGACGACGGCCAGCCCGAGCGCGGTGACCGTCAGGTTGCGACGGCGCACCCGGGGGTCCATCGCCCGCCGGGCCGCCTCGGCGACCTTGCGGCGGGTCCAGCGCAGGGCCCGCCGGGCCCAGACGAACTCGGTCGCCCAGATCCCCATGCCCAGGAAGATCACCACCCAGCCCGGACCGGGCATCGGCAGCATCACCACGCCGAGCCCGACCACCGCGAGGCCGGCCACGAAGACCACCGCCTGCCAGACCCGGTGCAGCCCGCGGGAGCGGCGCACGAAGGCCGGCGCCCGCGAGCCGACCTCCCGGCCGCCGTCGACGACGTCATCCGGGGTGATCGCTTCACCCGTTCTCGTGTTCCCGGCCGTCTTGTCGTTTCGCACAGTCATGCCAGGAAACTAACCAAGAAGCGCCTCGGTAATGCCCGGCCCACCCGCTCCGGGACGAATCCGCAATGCGCCGTCAGGGGTACGACTCGCGCCCGAATCGGGACAGAGGGGTTTACATCGGTCTTGGGGGTGGGATGGTCCGTTCGCCGACGTGCGATTCCCCGAGCGCACACTGAGCGAAAGGCCATGGCGCTTATGAACACCACGGTCAGCTGCGAGCTGCACCTGCGCCTCATCGTGTCCAGCGAGTCCTCACTGCCCGTTCCCGCGGGCCTGCGCTACGACACCGCCGACCCCTACGCCGTGCACGCCACGTTCCACACGGGCGCCGACGAGACAGTGGAGTGGGTGTTCGCCCGAGATCTCCTCGCGGAGGGGCTGCACCGACCCACCGGTACCGGCGACGTCCGGGTGTGGCCGTCGCGCAGCCACGGGCAAGGGGTGGTCTGCATCGCGCTGAGCTCTCCGGAAGGAGAAGCCCTGCTGGAGGCCCCGGCCCGGGCGCTTGAGTCGTTCCTCAAGCGGACCGACGCCGCGGTGCCGCCCGGCACCGAACACCGTCACTTCGACCTCGACCGGGAGCTGTCCCACATCCTCGCCGAAAGCTGACCCCCGACCGGAGACGGTCACGCCCCGCTGTCGGCGGGGCAGCACCGCCTGCCGTCATCGCTGCCGTCCTACTCGGGGGCACGGCAGCGGACTCAGCCGCGCACGACGCGGCCTCGGGGCCGGTGGAACGGCCCGCTCCCACCGGAGCGGGCCCGCAGCACCACAGGCGCCCGGCACCGAGGCCGGCCACCCGTTCGGG